>JAYVZU010000114.1:0-6793 GCA_043783075.1 Rhodanobacteraceae bacterium | reverse complement strand
CGTCCGCCTTGATGCGGATCCAGTTCTTCTCCTCGATGTAGACGCGGACGTGCGTGATCTGCGGATTCCGGCTGGCGATGAACTGCGCGTACTCGATGCCGAAGGCCTCCGGCGTGGTGGCGGTGGAGTTGCGCGCGACGGCGTAGACCGTGTTCTTCATGGTGTCGGTGGCGAGCAGGCCGGTGTTGTCGCCATCGATGAAGCAGGCCTCGAAGTCGCCGGTGATTAAGACGTTGACGTTCCACTCGTAGAGGTGGTGGGTGTCGCCGTCACGAACGACTTTGACGAGTCGGACGTGGGACTTGCCGTAGAAATTGTCAGAGAGGGTGGGCATAAGTTCAGGGTATAGGGAAGAGGGAAGAGGGAAGAGGGAAAAGTGATTTTTGTCACAGGGGTGAACGCCGACCGCGGATTGACGCGGATCGGCTGGGATTAGGCGGAGGGCAGAAGCGGGTCCTCCGCCTTTGGCGAAGGATGACAAGGGCGTTGCGGGATGAGTGTTAGGTGCCGCGGTAGGTGGTGTAACCGAAGGGGTTCAGCAGCAGGGGGATGTGGTAGTTGCTGTGGTCGGTCGCGACGTCGAAGATGATCGTGACTTCGGGGTAGAGCGTTGGTTGGTGGTGGGTGGCGAAGTAGGGGGCGGTCGCGAAGGTGAGTCGAAAGCGGCCGGCGTGGACGTTCTCGACGGCGACGAGTTTGGGGCAGCGGCCATCGGGGTCGGTCACGCAGGATGCGACGGTGTTCCAGTGCTGGCCATCGGCGCGTTCGAGGACGACTGGGATGCCGGCAGCGGCGCGGCCGATGGAGGTATCGAGGACGTGGGTGGAGATTCCGCTCATACGTTTAACCACTTTCGCAATCGCAGGTTAGTGATGCGGAGTTGTTGCCGCGCGGCTTCGAGAAGCTCTTCCGCGCGCCCATTGGCAAGCCGAGACTCTAACACGGCGAGCAGCTCCGGTGCACTGCGGCCGCTGGCGAAGACGATGTAGAGGAAGCCGAACTTCGCTTCGTACGCGCGATTCCCCGCTAGCAGCGCGACGGCGACGGCGTCGAGCGTCTCCTGCGTGGCGGACTGTTCCGACTGGGAGTGGGCGAGGTAGCCGGTGGTTGGGGCCTTCTTTTCGCCGATGCGCGGATGGCAGGCGAAGGCTTCCAGCCAGTCGGATTCTTGGAGCGAGAACCAGACTCGTTCGGCGTCGGCGATGAGAGCTTCGGGGGTTTCGAAGGGGCGGTTGGCGGCGACGGTGGCGGCCCAGCGGGGGGAGCCGCATGCCGTCAGGAGTTGGGTGGTGGCGGCTTCGGGGGTGGCGGCGTTGAACTCGTCAAGGGTCAAGAAGCGGGTCCTCCGCCTTTGGCGAAGGATGACAAGCTTAGGAGGAACTCTTCGAGGAGGTTGGCGGAGACCTGCGTGCGGTAGCGGGCGGTGGATCGGATGTCGTCCAGCGGGGCGATCTCGGCGATGAGGGTTTTGCGGGCTTCGGCGATGAAGGCTGGGGTGAGGGTCACTTCGGCGAGCAGGGCTTCCGTTTTGAAGCAGCGGTAGGGCGAGTGGAAGACGCTGGCGATGGCTACGCGGGGGCTGCGGATTGTGGCGGCGTCAAGCATCGCGACTCCGGCTAGTGCGACCTTCGAGATTGCCATTGCGTTGCGTGGGCCTACCTTGCGGAGGTATTGGCGGAGGCCTTCGGCGGGGCGCGGGATGGTGATGGCGAGGACGAGTTCGTCGGGTGCGAGCGCGGACTTCTTGTAGCCGGTGTGGAAGTCGGCGTAGGGGATGGTTCGGGTGCCGCGCACGCTGATGAGGTCGACGGTGGCCTCGTAGACCAGGAGTGCGGGTGGCGAGTCGGCGGCGGGCGACCCGTTTACGATATTGCCGCCGAGCGTTCCGCGATTCTGGTTGGCGAGCGAGCCTGTCCAGCTTGCGGCTTTGGCCAGCAACGGCAGCGCGGCGGTGAGCTCAGGATGATTGCGGATGGTTGTGTAGGTGACTCCGGCGCCGATGCGGATAGTGTCTGCGGTGACGCTGATTTCGGTGAGTTCGGGCAGGCCGAAGATGTTGACGAACTTCCGCTGCCGCAACCGGCCGGTGCCGAACTGCACCATGATTTCGGTGCCGCCGGCGATGGGGGTCCACTGGCCGGGAGCTTCCGCTAAAAGCGAAAGCACCGCGTTCAGGCTTCCGGGTGAGACGAGTTGGTAGTCGGCGGGATTGGCTCTCACTTGGCGTCGGCCTCCGCGTAAGTGAGTCTGACCGCCTCGAAGATCTTCTGGTAGCCGGTGCAGCGGCAGAGGTTGCCGGAAAGACCTTCCTTGATTTCGTCGAGCGACGGGTGCGGATTCTTCTCAAGAATCTGCAGCGCGGCGAGCGTCATGCCGGGGGTGCAGATGCCGCATTGCGCTCCGCCATGTTTCAGAAAAGATTGCTGCACGGGGTGGAGCTGGCCGTCCTGCGCTACGCCTTCGATGGTGCAGATGGTCGCTCCGTTAGTCTGCGCGACTGGCACGAGACACGAGTTGACCAGCACGCCGTTGAGGATGACGGAGCAGGCCCCGCACTCGCCTTCGCCGCAGCCTTCCTTGGTTCCGGTCAGCCCGAGGTCGTGGCGCAGGACGTCGAGCAGGCGCGCCATGGGCGGGGTGTTGAGGGTGTGGGACTGGCCGTTGATGGTGAGGTGGATTTCCGCCATGAGTTAGGGTAACGCAGGGGTCAAGCCCTTGCGCTGGATACCCGTCGCGGATCGGGATCAGCGCGCTTCCAAAGGCTCCAGCGCTCCAGTTGCGCTGAAGAAGAACGGCGTCAGCGGTGGCCCAATCACCTTTGCGCTATGCGACGTTCCCGGTTGGTATGCATCCCTGGGTACGGTCAGGATGTAGCGGCTCTTCATCAGGAAGATGATGTCTGCTAGCGCATCTTTCCGAAACGTGATCGTTGAGGTGAGCGTGAGTCCGCCCGCGTTGGCGCAAAGCAGTTCGATGTTGTTCGCTTTGCGCGGTGCCGCGACCGGGTCTATCGTCCCGCCGCCGCCGCTTTTACTGGCCGACATGTTACCCCGCGAAAAGTCGTCGGCATCGGCCTGATTCTGATCTCGCAGCGCGAATATCGCGACGCCGTTGTCGAATGCGTATTGCTGGATCGCGAGCCAGTCGTACTTGCTTGCGCCGTCGACTCCGCTCGAGACCAGCAGGAGAACCCGCCGACCCGGAGTCTTCGTCAGTGCGGCGATTGCGGCGGCGGCGCTATCCCACAGGTGAACCGTCTTGCCGCAGGCGGAGGAGGACTTGCCGCCGTGCAGGCTGGGAAACTCGACCGCATCCTTCACCGCCTTGCGAAGCGCATTCGCGTCGGGCACCGCGTTGGACATCGAACGAGTCATCGTGCAATCGACGGCATAGAGCGATACGCGGTCGACCGGCGTCAACAGATTGCCGACGAGGGGAGCGAGATCGTCGCCAAGCTGCGACAGGTTGTGAAAGGAATCGCGGCTGGCGTCGACAAGGATGGCAAGTGAAAGCGGGTCGTCGCCCTCCTTGCGCATCGATACGACGGGAAACGGCACTCCAGCGCCGGTCTTGACCTTAAGTTGCTCGGCCTTCAACGATTCGATAGGCCGGTGTTGGTGATCGACCGCAAGCAATGGCAATTCCAACATCGGCGATGTTTGCGCTGAAAGGAACGTGACGGCGAGGGAGGAAACCGCAGCAAGGCACAAGACACAAAGCGAACCAACTCGAAGGCGCATCGCACCACGATATCAGGTCATCGCTGGCTCCAACATCCGCTCAAAGACATCCTCCGGCATCAGCGGAATATGCGTGAACGGGATCCCGGTGGCGTTCTCGATGGCGTTGAGGATCGCGGGAGCGGGGCCATCCATCGGTAGTTCGCCGATGCCTTTGGCTCCGAAGGCTCCGTGCTCAAACGGGACCTCTTCGAAGTAGACGTGGATGGGGGGAAGGTCAGCCGAGGTGGGCATGATGTAGTTGGTCATCTGGTTGTTGGCCATGTGGCCCTGTTGCCAGATGCACTTCTCGTACAGCGCGTAGCCGATGCCCTGGGCAACGCCGCCTTCAATCTGGCCGGCGGCGAGGACGGGGTGGAGCACGGTGCCGACCTCCTGCAGGGCGTGGAACTCGGTGACAGTGGGCGTGTAGGTGGTGGTGTCGACGGCGACTTCGGCGACGTAGACGGCCCAGGCGTAGGCGGGGTAGGCGTCGCCCATGTACTTCTGGTCGTCCCAGATGATCTCGCCGGGGGCTTCGTAGCGTTGCTCGGCTTTGAGTTCGCTGTGCTCGGCGAGGTAGGCGCGGATCGCAGGGGCGAGGTCGTCGGGTGCGTGATTCGCGGCGAGATGGCCGGAGGTTTGCAGGGTGGCGAGCATGGTGCGGGCGGCGCGCTCGACTAATCCTCCGACGACCATGGTTGTGCGGGAGGCGACGGTTGGCCCGGAATTGGGAACGGTGTCGGTGTCGGGTTGGGCGATTTCGATGAGCGAGTACGGCGCGTTCATCGCCTCGGCTGCGACTTGCGCGAGGATGGTGTTGGTCCCCTGGCCGAACTCGGTCGAGGAGACCAGTACGCGCACCTTGCCGGCGGGTGTGGCTTCGATTGCGACGAGCGAGTTGAGGTAGCGCTCGCCCGAGCCCGTGAAGCCCGCGCCGTGCATGAAGGTGGCAAAGCCGATGCCGCGCTTGATCGCGGAGTGGCGATTCTCGCGCGCGAAACGTACTGTCTTCGCGTGGTAGCCGGAGGCGGTGAGGGCGCGGTTCATCAGGGCGTTAAGGTCCAGCGGTTGCGTGATCGTCTGGCCGGTGGCTGTGGTGCCGTCGTGCTGGATAAAGTTGCGGCGGCGTAGCTCTTCGGGGGTGAGGCCGACGACGCGGGCGATCTTGTCCATGTGGCGTTCGATCGCGAATAAGGATTGCGGTGCGCCGAAGCCGCGAAACGCTCCAGAAGGTGGCGTGTTGGTGGCGACGGCGCGGCCGTGGACGCGGACGGCGGGCCACTGGTAGGGGCCGGCGGCGTGGATTGTCCCACGCGAACACACCGTGGCGGACAGCGTAGCGTAGGCTCCGCCGTCGACGACGAAGTCAATGTCGGCGGCGAGGAGTTTGCCTTCCTTCGTGACGGCGGTGCGATGAATCGTGCGCGAAGGGTGGCGCTTGGTGGTGGAGGCCATGTCTTCGGCGCGATCGTAGATCATCTTGATGGGGTGGCCGGTCTTGAGGGCCAGCAGGGCGGCGTGCGCGGCGATGATGCTGGGGTAGTCTTCCTTGCCGCCGAAGGCTCCGCCAGTCTCGGTCTGGATGATCCGGACTTTATCGTCGGGCAGGTTGAAGATGGCCTTGAGCGCACGGTGGACGTAGTAGGGGCATTGCAACGATCCCCACACTGTTACAGATTCCGAGGAGGCTTCGGCGATGACGCCGTTGGTCTCGATGTAGAGCTGCTCCTGGGCGCCGGTTTCGTAGACGGCTTCGACGATGAAGTCGGCAGCGGCGAAGGCTGCGTCGACTTCGCCGCGTTCGAGGTGGAAGGTTTTGAAGGTGTTGTCTTCGCCCCAGATGATGGTGTCCTGCGCGATCGAGTCGGCGATGGTGAAGATGGCGGGCTCGGGTGCGTAGGTGATCTGGACTGCTGCGACAGCTTCCGCGAGGCGCTCACGATTGGGGTGAGCAAGAAGCAGGATCGGCTCGTCGGGATGGTTGACGCGGTCCTTCGCGAGCACTGGCTGGTCTTCGAGGAACATGGTCACCATGTTCTTGCCGGGGATGTCGTCGGCAGTGACGACGGCGAACTCGTGCCAGGAGATCGACGGCGGAAAGGTGATGCCAGTGATGTGGCCGCGGGGGATCGTGGAGCGGACGGTGGCTCCGAACCAGAGGTTTGCGGGGGTGATGTCGTCGATGTAGCGGGCCGCGCCGGTGAGCTTGGCGGGGCCTTCCTTGCGGGGGACGTTGGTGCCGATGATGCGCATGTCTCACCTCCGGTGAGAGTGCTTAGTTGTTAGTGCTCAGTTGTCAGTAGGCGCGAGTTCTTTTTCTGAGCACTAAGCACTGGGAACTAACAACTGCTTAGCGTTGCCAGGGTTCTGGCGAGTATACGGGTGCCCTGGGCTATGGCCTCCGGCGTGGAGAATTCGTCGGGGCGATGCGAGACGCCGTTGCGGCAGGGGATAAAGATCATGGCGATGGGGCAGATGCGCGCCATGAAGAGTGAGTCGTGGTAGGCGCGGGAGACCATGTGTTGCGAGGTGATTTGCTCTTCGGCGCAGGCTTGTTCGATGGCGTCGAGGATGGTGGGGGAGCAGCTTGCTGGTGCATCGGAGTTGATGACTTCGGTGGTAATGGTGACGTGGCGATTGGCGGCGGTGGCTTCACAGGCGAGCTCGATGTCGGCGAGCACCTTGTCGCGGCGGGCTTCGTCGATGTCGCGGACGTCGAGCGAGAGGCGGACGCGGCTGGGAACGGAGTTGACCGCGCCGGGGAAGACGTCGCACATGCCGACGGTTGCGACGGTATCGATGGCGCCGGTTGCAAGGGCTGCGGCTTCGACGGCCAGAATGATTTCCGCTGCGGCGGCGAGTGCGTCCTTGCGGATGGGCATCAGCATTGCGCCGGCGTGTCCGCCCTCGCCTTCGATGGTAATGCGAGAGCTTGCGGGCGCGGCGATGGCAGTGACGATGCCGATGTCTACGTGTTCGCGCTCGAGGATCGGACCTTGTTCAATGTGGAGCTCAACGAAGTGGGCGTAGTGGCCGAGCGAAAGTTTTGCTGAGTCCAGCGGCCCGATAAA
>JAYVZU010000113.1:0-2251 GCA_043783075.1 Rhodanobacteraceae bacterium | reverse complement strand
GGTTCTTTGGGGGATGGCCATTCGGGGATTGTACGTGGAAGGGTTTGGGTCGTCCGCGAAATCAGTGCGAATGACGGAAGGGCATGCGTTCACGCGTGATTTAGGGTTTGTGCCGGATCAGGCGAGAGCGAAATACGGAAAGGCGAGCCTTCGGCAGAGCGGGAGCGCCTGCGGCGTGGCTGGTTTATGGCACGCGTGAACGCGTGCCCTTCCGGGTCGTTCCCTAACCGTCTGCTGCTGTGCCGGGATAGGAGGAAGCTGGTTCGCGTTGCGAATACCCACTCATCGCGTGGGGCAAAGGCGCGATGAATGGGGCACCCAGACGATTACTTTATTGTGTCCAGCTTTTCCAAGTTCATCATTTCAAAAGGTGAGCCCACCTGCCAGAAATCTCTCCATTGATTCACTCCAAGCCGTTCGCGGCCATCATTGGCCCTCTGTCGTAGTTTTTCTGCATCTAACTCGCCGGTAATGATGGCGAGCTTCAGAAAATACCGATGTTGCGTAGCGCGGAGAAAAAACGGGAAGCCTCGATTTGAACGGTAGTAGAGAGTCTGCGGATACCACCTATTTTCGGGTGAAATAATGGCCATCAGGAAGATAAGTAGGTCAGCCTCGATGATGGCGGTGAAAGGTAAGTCCTGTCGATCGGCCTGACGATTCAGCAACTCCGCAGCCGGACTGAAGAGCCTCAGTCCGTTTTCCGCCAAGACTAACTGAAGGATATCGGCGGAGACGTTGAAACAGGCGAAATTGGTGAAAGCGTCTTGACTAGATCGCTCTGATTCCGGCTTGATGTAGCTCGAGGTCAATACCTCATGTATGACGTGAAAGGATTCAGTCTTGAGTAGGGCAGCCACGACGTACAGGAAAGTTTCATATGCAAACAATCTATGAGCTTCAAACCAACTGTCACTATACCTATGAAGGCCTACGGGGCAGGCCTTGAGTTCGATTAGTTTTTCCAACACGTCAAATAAGGCTTCTTGAAACTCTTCAGTTGCATTGCCTGAGCCTTCGATCAAAACCCAATCCACGACTGAATTCCTGATATCTTTTAGCCGAGCGCAATCTTCAAGCACCTTTACTGCGAACTCTTGTGTTGGCAGTAAAGGATCCTTCCTTATTCGCAGCGAGTCGGCGGCCACAAGCAAAGTGGAAATAAAATCTTCTCGATGAGCTTTAAGAGATCTGGATCCCGACAAGAAAGCTAGCCTGAGTGCTGATAATTTTCCGGAGGCCGGATTTGCCGGAATATTCACGTCGACCGATAGATAGGTTGGCATAGTACCTACTTGGGGCTTTACGAACGCCGGCTTCCCATGCAAATTCCGAAGAAGCCTCTCCCAATTTTGGTTGACCGCTTCCGGCGATGAAAAATTTATCCAGATCCGAGACTTGAGAAACACCGGTAGATGTGGCTCGTTGGATTCATCGAAAGAGCACACGATTGGAATGAACTTCGACTGTGCTACCTTGCCGTAAATCTCACTCGAAATAATTTGCGATTCAGTTCCTACGCCAGCCTTTCTCTCATCTGCCTTCTCGGCATAAGCTTTATCGCTGACCACCAGGACATGGGTCACTTCAGGATCGGTGACCATTTGCTCCATAAAGTGGAATTTGTCATTGCCTTCCTGGAGGTCGTAAACGTCCAAAACGACTTCGACACCGTCGCTCAAAAGACGCTCGGCCCAAATCCGAACATTCTCTTGGTGGCCGGGTGAGGACCAACTGTAAGATATGAAGACTTTGGGTTTGGAGGCTGAATTTGCGGAATCGGTCACTTTAATCCTTCAGAATTCGCTACGGCTTATGATCGATGGGTGGCATCAAAGTCAAAAAGCCGCATCTAGCCTCTAAACGAAGCTAGATGCGGCTTTTAGTCTTTTAGGCCTAGGAGCAGCCGCTGGTGGATCCGCAGGACATGCAGCGGTAGCAGGAGCCCGAGCGGGTCATGATGGCTCCGCAGGTGGCGCAGCTGGGGGAGTCGCCCATGTCGTAGAGGTCCTTCATGGCGTCGGCGGCGTGGTAGATGCCTCGGTCGGCGAAGGAGGAAGTGAGAGAAGCTGGTCCTCCGGCTTCGCCGAAGGATGACAAACCTTTCTCCAGGCCGGAGTTGGCCTGGAGGTCGGGGGCGATTCCCTGTTGCGGGGGGGTGCGGTCGTCGAAGTAGTTTTCTGGGTAGGCGGAAGACGGTGAAGCAGGTCCTCCGGCTGCGCCGAAGGATGACAAGTCAACTTTGGAGATT
>JAYVZU010000112.1:0-6802 GCA_043783075.1 Rhodanobacteraceae bacterium | reverse complement strand
CTCAGAAGCAACCTCAAGATCCGCCCAAATCAGCTCAACAGTTACACCTCCAGCGAGGAATCGAAGTGGTCAACAAATCAACCGCCCACGCAGAGGCTCCTTAAAACATGCCAAAACACTGGAACCTATTTCAACAAGCTCCTAGACGACACCACGCCCGAGCGTCGCGTAGGTCGCGTGGCGTAGCCGGAAGATGCTGCGGCTTTCCAGTTCGACGGCCTCGCGCAGAACGTCCAGCGGATTGATGCTGCCTGGCTTGTTGATGCCGGAGTAGAACGAGAACGCGGTGGTATAGTTCGTCTCGCGCAGCGCGGCAAAGGTCTGCTCGGAGAAGGAACTCATGCGGCCCCTGGGGTACGCCAGGGTGTCGATCACACCGCCAAGCTCTGTTTCCAAAATCTGGCGGGAGACTCTAAGTTCTTCCACTTGGCGCTCATAGGGAAGCCGCCCCAGAATCTCATGGGAGTGGGTATGCGAGCCAAAACACATTCCCGCTGCCTGCATCTCCCTTGCCTCATCCCAGGTCAAAAAACATCGCTCAGAGTGCTTTCCGGGGCGTTGGACGCCGGTGACTTGCTCCATCGCCTGAAGGAAGAGTTCGGTTTCGACTGACTTCGCGCGAATGAACATTCGCAAAACTTCGAACACAACATTCAGGCGATCTGACGATGCCAGATCCCACACCTCATTCTGAGGGTAGATGAGCGTGAGGGTCGGCAGCTCGGACTTCTTGATCATGTAAGCGATCTCGTCCCACCAGGGCAATATGTTGGAGCCGACATACATGGTGGGCAGAAAGAAGGTCGCAGAAACCTTGTGCTTGCGAAGGATAGGAAAAGCTTCGAGGTAGTTGTCGCGATATCCATCGTCGAACGTGAGCAGGATGGAGGTCTTCGCCGGGGTGGACCGCCCGTGGACGATGTCGACGGCTTGCTGCAGGTTCACGATTGGAAAACGCCGCTTCAGCCAGCCTAGCTGCCAGTCGAACTCCTCCGACGTGCAGGAATAGAGGGCCGAATCATAGGGCGTATTATGGTGGTCGCCTATCCGGTGGTAGTTCAGAATCAATAAAGAGGCTCGTCCGGGTAGCGACTCCAGCACCCGTGTGACACCGGTGCGAGACGCGAACTGCGCGAGCATTTCTTTCTTGCTGGGCATGGGCTGTATCCAAGTGAATCAGAGTCTCAGCGAAAGAGCAACGGCACTTAGCAAGTTTCCAAGCTAGAAAGTTGTAGAGGTACTAAATCTCTCCATATTATCCGGGCAGTCTTTCAATTTCGTCGATATAGGAGATGGAGGCAATCCATGAGCTTATCGGCAATTAGTTCCACTACGAGCGTCGCGACAGCAGTTCCCCCGCAAAAGACAGTATCTTCCAATGCACCGGTAGCCGCAGCGCCGGTTCCCAAAGCTGATGCCGTCTCGATCAGCCCAGCAGGGCACGCCGCCAGCAGCAGCGGTGACGCGGATCATGACGGACACTAGCGATTTGTTCCTGACGCCAACCTCTCCGGAGTAACCGGGCACAGTCTCTACCCACTGTTTCGGGTAAAGACTGTGCGGTTGGCTTCAAGTTGAGCTTGGCCGCTCAGAGCTTGATCGTGACGGCCTTCACTTCGGTGTAGTTATTCAAAACCTCGGCGCCCATCTCGCGGCCCCAGCCCGATTGCTTGTATCCGCCAAAGGGCAGCGCCGCGTCGAAGACATTGTGGCAGTTCACCCAGACGGTTCCGGCCTTGATGCGCCGGGCCATCTTGTGCGCGGCGGAGATGTCGCGAGTCCAGACGCTTGCCGCCAGACCGTAGATCGTATCGTTGGCCTGCATGGCAAGGCGGTCGAGATCGGCGTCAGTCGAGAACTTCTGCGCGACAACTACCGGTCCGAAGATCTCCTCGGCAACCACCTTCATATCAGGCCGCACGTCGTGGATAACGGTCGGCCGTACGAAGTAGCCGCGGTCGGAGAAGCGATCGCCACCCGCGCCGAACTTCGCGCCCTGCTCATGCCCACTCCTGATGTAGCCGGTGACGCGGTCGAACTGCTCTTCAGAGACCAGAGGTCCCATCTCAGTTAGCGGGTCGAGTCCGGCGCCCATCCTTATCTTGCCTGCGATGGAGCTCATCCCCTCGACCACCTGGTCGAAGACGCTCTCGTGCGCGAACAGCCGCGAACCCGCGCAGCAGCACTGACCCTGATTGAAGAAGATCGCGGAAGCCGCGCCGGCGATTGCCGCATCCATATCTGCGTCCGGGAAGATGATTGCGGGACTCTTACCGCCCAGCTCCAGCGTGACCTTCTTCAGGTTGCCGGTGGCTGCCTTGGCGATCAGCTTGCCGACTTCGGTCGACCCGGTGAAGGCGACCTTGTCGACCAGATCGTGGGCCGCGAGCGGTGCGCCGCAAGGCTCGCCAAAGCCGGTGAGGATGTTGACGACGCCGTTCGGGAATCCAGCCTCGGTGATGAGTTGGGCCAGGCGGAGCCCGGTCAGCGGTGTCTGCTCGGCCAGCTTCATCACGACCGTGCAACCGGTGGCGAGCGCCGGGCCAAGCTTCCACGCGGCCATCAGCAGCGGGAAGTTCCACGGGATAATCTGGGCGACCACGCCGATCGGCTCGCGAACGGTATAGCTGAAGAAGTCGGGGCCAGCGGAGAGCGGAATGGTCGAGCCTAAGGTCTTGGTGGCCCAGCCAGCCATGTAGCGGAAGAGATCGACCGCGAGCGGCACGTCGGCGACCCGCGCCACGGAGACCGGTTTGCCGTTGTCGAGCGATTCCAGTTCGGCGAACTCATCGGTGTGCTTTTCGAGCAAATCCGCCAGTCTCCAAAGGAGCTGGCCCCTTCCCGACGGGCTCATCGTGTGCCACGGGCCGGAGTCGAAGGCGTGGCGCGCGGCGTGGACTGCCTTGTCGACATCCTGCACGTCACCCTCGGGGACCTCGCAGATCACCTCGCCGTTGGCTGGATTGAAGACGGGGAAGGTCTTGCCGGAGGTTGCGGAGACGAACTGTCCGTCGATCAACATCTGGTGGCGCGAGTTGGCGAATGCGGCTGCGGCCAGGCCAAGCCGGGGGTCAAGGCCTGCGTTATCACTGGGGTGGGTATCGGCGGGGGGAGCTGCGAATGTGGCCATGTCGGAACCTCTTCTTTGGAGTTGAAGTGGCCGGCATCTTCGGCGCAGGCGTTCGCGTCAGGCGGCCGGTCGGTAAGCCTGAGGCCGGAACGATAGCACCATGAGAGTGAATTTGTCAGCAATGCCAGAAGCCGTCGTCTATCAACACCTCGGAGAGGCTATTCGGACAATGACGGTTTTGAAATTTAACGTGCATGAGTTGGACTCCGCGTATAGGCCATTTCCGTCATTTGAGGATTGGATAGCGCAGGTGTCGATCGACACGGTTCGGTGGGATCGTTATAACTCCGCAATTGCTGATCGTGGGAACTTGTCGATGGAGATATTAGTTCGTGCCAGAAATGTGGCGACCCGTGCCGCTGCGCTCGATACCGGAGCAATCTAGGGACTTTATGAAGTTGACCGGGGATTTACCTTTACCGTCGCCTTGGAGGCGGCTGCATGGGAAACCGAACTTGATCGTAAAGGAGAAAAGGTCCGTTCGCTGTTCGAGGCGCAACTGCATGCGTATGATTTCGTCCTTGATTTGGCGACAAAGGCCGAACACTTTTCTGAGGCCGCAGTACGGCAACTCCACTCCGAGATTTGCAAAGCGCAAGAATCCTACCGTGTCGTTACGGCCGTCGGGTTTCAAGAGCAGCCTCTCCCAAAGGGCCGTTATAAGGTTCTCCCTAACCACGTCCATCTACCGGACGGACTGATCCACTCCTATGCGCCTGTAGACGTTACCCCCGTGGAGATGGCACGACTCATGCAGGAGCTTCGGAGCGATTTATTTCTATCCGCTCATCCCGTGGTTCAGGCCGCTTACGCACACTATTGCCTGGTCGTCATCCATCCGTTCTCCGATGGCAACGGCCGCGTAGCCCGTGCGATCGCGTCCGCTTTCACCTACCGCGCGATCTCCATGCCTATCGTCGTCCTGTCAGAGCAGAAGCAACTCTATCTTGACTCGCTCGAACAGGCCGTTCGTGGAGATTATCAGGCCTTTGTCGATTTCATGATGGCGAGATCGTTGGAAACCATCCAGATGGTGACAGAGAGCTTGCAGCTTGGCGCTACCCCGAACTTAGAGTCGAGCTTCGCGAAATTCGAGAGCCTGTATCGAACCGTCGGTGGGTACACCCAGGACGAGGTGGACTACGCCGGGTCTAGGCTTCAAGAAGAACTGGTCCAACAATTCGACAAGATCTTCGACTTGAGGCGGGGTCCAAAACTGACACTCGCGATCAACACCTGGACTGGAGCGACATTACCGAACCCGGAGGCGGGCTATCGTTATCAGGCATCCGGCCCCCGGATCAGCTTGCTCAATCTGACGTCAGCTCCCCCCGCGGCGAGCCACATTTCGCAAGGGTTCCACGTCATAGTCCCGTGGAATGCGGACGGGACGGATGACGTGAAAGCTGTATTCATGGACCGCGACTATACATTTGCAGCCCAAATCAGCGACCTTATGCTCCAGCCATCGGCAGTCGTGAAGATCCGGGCGGAGATGTTCGCGACGTGGGTTGTGGCAGCTCTTCTCGCAGAATTGACTGCTAGCGCAGAGCGGACACTGCGAGGACAGTCTTCGTAACTCCGCCCTCCCCCCTGCTACTTTTCCTTCTGCATCTCCACCACCATTACTTCAATCGGCTTATCGCCGGCGTTCACGTCGGAGTGCATGGTTCCGGGCAGGTTGGCGGGTAGCCAGTATGCTTTGCCGGTCTCCCAGACGTGGGGCTCGACGTGGCCTTCGGGGTCGACGATGTTCACCGTCCCGCCGGTCAGCGCGATGATGACGCGCGGGTGGTCGTGGTGGTGCATGGAGAGCGGCTGGTTGGGCTCGATGCGCGTCTTCCAGACCTTGGCCATATCGTTCTCGAACTGCGGAAAGCGTTCGCTCACCGGGCCCTTGGTCTGGACCTGCGAGATGACGGCGGTCGTGGCGAGCGCAAGCAGAAAAGCTGCGGCGGGGCGGGCGAAGATACGCATTGGGATTCTCCTTTATCGGCGAGTATAGCGGAGCGTTTGTGTGATGGCTGAACTTCTTTCTCCCAGCCGCTTACACTGGAGGCCACTATGCCATGCGATCCGCAGGAACTCCGCCACGCCCCACTCTTCTCGTTGCTGGATGAAGACGAACTCGCCGTTCTGGCACAACAGGTTGAGCTAAAGACGTTTGCGGCTCGTCAACGTATCTACAAGAGCGGTGAACTCGGCGGTCGGGCATATATTTTGCTGTCGGGCGCGGTCAACGTCACGACGATCGATGACTATCAGCAGGAAGTTCTGATCCACGAGCCGATCCACGGAGAGTTCTTCGGGTTCGCCTCGATGCTGGAACAGACTGTCCACCAGACCAGCGCGGTGGCGACCGAGGAGTCGGTCTGCCTGGAGGTGGACCGCCAGGATATCGCCGCGCTGATCGAGAAGAAGCCGATGGCGGGGCTCGACATGATGACGGTGCTGGCGCAGCAGTTTCACGCGTCGCAGGAGTTGGTGCGAGTCCGGGCGGCCAAAAATCCGAACGAGTTGATCGAAGAGGAAGAGACGTTCGGCGAGCGGATTGCTGATTTAGTCGCGAGCTTCGGCGGATCGTGGACCTTCATCATTCTGTTCGGCGTCATACTCGTCACCTACACGACGACGAACATTTTGCTGCGCCACAAGGCGTGGGATCCGTATCCGTTCATCCTGCTGAACCTGTTCCTGTCGATGCTGGCGGCGATTCAGGCGCCGGTCATCATGATGAGCCAGAACCGGCAGGACAAGAAAGACCGCCTGCGGTCGGAGCTGGATTTCGATGTGAATGTACGCGCGGAGAGCGAGATTCAGACCCTCTCCCGCAAGCTGACAGACCTGCACACCAAGCTGGATGACGTGGATGAATTGTTGCGGAAGGCTAGGGAGTAGTTCCAGCCGAACGTTCCATCTTCACCTCGGGGTAGGCGGGGATCTCCCCAGTCCCCTTCAGCGTCTGGTCGAAGAAGCCCCGGACGAGACCGCGGGTGATCTCGCGGATGCGCTCGCCCGCGATTGGGCCGGTGAACGTCAGGCTACGGAATGGTGAGAAGAGGGTTTGATCGGTGAAGTCGAGGTGCTTGGTGCCTTCGACATAGGCCTTGATCCCGCCGTGCTGCTTCAGGCTGGTCTCGACGGCGTTCTTGTCGTTTGTATTCAGCGCGCCTTCCACTCCGGTCTCGGCATGCGGAATCGCGGCGGAGCCTTCGTAGACGATCAATGCGGGTTGCGAGGTGCGTTGGTCGAGGCCCTGAAACGTCCAGCCGTCGAGGTTTATGGCGGACTTGATGCGGGGGTCGCTGCCGAGCAGGTTCAGCGCGGAGGCTCCGCCGAACGAGTGGCCGAAGGCTCCGATCCGTGTCAGGTCGAGGCGACTGGAGAACCAGCCGTCATTATTCTGTTGCAGCTTGTCGAGGACGAACCTGTCGTCGGCCAGCCAGAGGTCTAGCTCTTTCCCCCAGGTGTCGAGGACGGTCGCTGCCGATTTGGATTCAAGGTCGGAGAGCGCGTCGCGGCGGTCGGTCCGGACGACAGTACCGTCGGCTATCTCGACGCGGTTGGCATTCAGCGGGTGGTCGGTTGCGACGACAACATAGCCGTGGCTGGCGAGGTCTTCGGCGAGGAAGGTGTTCTGGCTGCGGGTGCCTCCCCAGCGATGCCCGAACA
>JAYVZU010000111.1:0-6824 GCA_043783075.1 Rhodanobacteraceae bacterium | reverse complement strand
CGCCCCAACTCCGCGACGTTCATGTCCCCACCAGCCGCCCGCAGCACCGCCTCCCGCACCGCCTTCGGATACCGAAACTCCGAATGCCCCAGCAACTTCAACTTAGGCCCCGGCGACACCCGCACCAGCGCCACATCAACCCCATCCGCCGAAGTCCCGCTCATCACACCCGCAACCACCATCGCCTTAGGAATCGCCACTACTCCACCCCATTTGTCATCCCGTAGGGATCTGCTTCTGTCCTTAGCTGTCAGCTCTAAGCTAAAAGCTGTCAGCTCGAGGAATCAGCCCTTAAGCTCTCTCTTCAACTCCGCCAACAAATTCAGCGCCTCTCGCGGAGTCATATCGTCCACATCCAGCTCCTCAATCCGGTCCACAATCCGTTGCGACAGCGGCGTGAACATAGTCATTTGCATCTGCTTCGGTCTCTCGTCCTGCATCGCAGAGACCACCTGCTGAGTCTCCGCCCGCTCATGCAGCTTCAAAACCTCCCGCGCCCGAGAGATCACCGCATTCGGCAGACCCGCCAACCGCGCGACTTCAATGCCATAACTCTTACTTGCCGCTCCTGCCTCAATCGTATGCAGAAACACGATCCCGCCGGCATTCTCCTTCACCGTCACCCTGACGTTCGTCAGCTTTGGCAGCCTATCCGCCAGCAAAGTCAGCTCATGATAATGCGTCGCAAACAAAGTCCTCGCACCAATCCGCTCATGCAGATGCTCCACCGTAGACCAGGCCAAACTCAACCCGTCATAAGTCGCGGTCCCACGCCCCATCTCATCCAGCAGCACCAGCGATTTGGCAGTAGCAGTATTCAGAATCGCCGCCGTCTCCGTCATCTCCACCATGAACGTCGACCTCCCCCGCGCGACGTTATCGCTAGCCCCAATCCGCGTATAGATCCGATCCACCAATCCCACCCGCATTCGCTCTGCCGGAACAAAACTCCCACACTGTGCCATCACCACCAGCAGCGCCGCCATCCGCAGATACGTACTCTTACCGCCCATATTCGGCCCGGTCATCAGCAGAATCGAAGGCCCCGCCTCCGCGTCCATATAAGCCGAGTTCGGCACAAACCGCCCGCTCCCCGACTCCTCCATTCGCCGCTCCACCACCGGGTGCCGAGCCTGCGCAAACTCCAACACCCCACTCTCATCAATCACCGGCCGAGTCCAACCCCGCAACGCCGCCAGATGCGCAAAGTTCGCCAGCAGATCAATCTCCGCTACCCGCCTTGCCGTCTCCCGAATGCGTCCCGCCCCCGCCAGCAGAGTCGCCCGCATCTCCGCAAAAAGTCTCCGCTCGATCTCCAAAGACTTCTCCTGCGCCGTCAGAATCTTCGCCTCATACTCCTTCAATTCCGGCGTGGTAAACCGTTCCGCATTCACCAGTGTCTGTTTCCGCTCATAGTCCGCCGGAACCGCCTTCAGGTTCGACTTCGACACCTCCAGGTAGTAACCAAACACGGAGTTATACCGAACCTTCAGCGATCCAATCCCCGTCCGCGCCCTCTCCCGCTCCTCAATCGCCACCAGCGCCGCGCGGCCCGAGCGACTCAACTCCCGCAACTCATCTAACTCCGGCAAAATCCCGGCCCGAATCACCCCACCATCCGCAAACGTAACCGGAGGCTCATCCACAATCGTCCCCACAATCAGCTCATGCAGATCCTCCAGCCCATCAAACCCCGCCAACGATTGTTTGTCGTCCTTCGCGGAGCGGAGCACCTGCTTCTCGTCTTTCCTACCACCAATCTCCCTCCACCTCTTCGCCCCCATCGCCCCAACCGCCGCCCGCAACCCCGGCAGACACCCCAGCGTAGCCGCCAGCCCCAACACCTCCCGCGGCCCAGCCGAATCCATCGCCACCCGACCCAGCAGCCGTTCCATATCCAGCAGTCCATCCATCGCCCGCCGAACACCCTCACGCTTCCGCAGATCCCCAGCCGCCTCCGCCACCGCCTCCAGCCGAGCATCAATCTCAGCCACAGAATAGGCCGGACGCAACAACGTAGCCCGCAAAAGCCGTTTCCCCATCGGAGTACAGCAGGCGTCCATCGTATAAAGCAGCGTAGTCTGCGCCGACTCCCCTGAAAACAGCGGTTCAACCAACTCCAGATTCCTTACCGAAACCGCATCGAGCTCCAAACTTCCAGACCGCTCATAAAACCGAACCGGCTCCAGATGCTCCAGCGCCCCCTGCTTCGTCTGCCGTAGATAATGCACCAGCCCACCCGCCGCAATCGCCGCCGCCTCATGCCCGCCCAACCCCAGTCCATCCAACGTCAAAACCTTAAACTGTTGCCTCAATAATGGCAGCGCATGTTCCGCATTAAAAATCCAATCCTCCACCGGAGTCTTCGTCCGAATCTCATCCAGCCCAGCCGAATCTTCCCCCGACACCTTGTCATCCTTCGCGAAGCGGAGGACCTGCTTCTCGCCCTTTTCCCCGCCACCGAGCCCCAACCCGCCGTGCGCATACACCAGCTCCACCGGCTTAACCCGGCTGATCTCATCCACCGCCAGCGCCCAGCTTCCAAACTCGGTAGCCCGAAAGTCCCCGGTAGAAAGATCAATCAACCCCAGCCCAACCATCCCGCACTTCAAAACCACCACCGACGCCAGCCAGCAACTCTCCCCAGCCCCCAGCCCCGGATCCACCGCCGTTCCCGGCGTCAAAACACGCGTCACCTCCCGCTTGACGATCCCCTTGACCGTCTTCGGGTCTTCCATCTGCTCACACAGCGCAATCCTGTACCCCTTGCGCAACAGCCGCTGCAGATAAATCTCTGCCGCATGGTACGGAACCCCACACATCGGCTGCTTCTTCTCTTTGTCTCTGGCTGTCAAGGTGAGCTGAAGCTCACGCGCCACCAGAATCGCGTCATCATAAAACAGCTCGTAAAAATCCCCAATCCGGCAAAACATCAGGCAATCCGGATGCGCTTCCTTCGCAGCGAAGTACTGCCGCATCACCGGGGTCAGCATCGGATCGTTATCAGAAAGAGTAGCCATAGCGAAAGCTCAGAATACAACCCCGCCGCGCGGATAACCTGCCCGAAAATCGCCGTCATTCTGGCGAAGCCAGAATCTCCGTAGTTCGCTTTTGCCTTAATCCGCGTTTATCCACGCAAATCCGCGGTCGGCTTTTGCTCTTGTCCCAGCTACACTCAATTCATGATCCAAATTCCACTCTCTCCCGAAGCCTACGCCGCCACCTCCAAACTCCTCTCCGAGAAGCAGGGAATCGACCTCACCGGCGACGACGGCACCATCACCAAGATGGGCGTCACCGCCAGCTACAAGTACGCCGACGGCCACCTCTCCATCGCCATCCTCGAAAAACCCTTCTTCGTCACCTCCGAATACTGCGAAGACCAGATCAAAAACTGGCTCTCCTCAGCAGCCTGAACCCACCCCATCACACCCCATGTGACCATCATCAAAACGATGACCCCGCCAATCACCGCTATACTTACTTCTAGGCATAATGTCCCTCCTTTGGCTTAGAGTCGCGGTCTTCCTGTACGGCATCGCCGCCCTCGCGGTGGTCCCTGCGGCTCTGTACGATCGCCCTCGCTGGCGTCACCTCGCCATCCCCATCACCATCCTCGCCATCCTCTTCCACTTCGTCGCGCTCACGGAGATGCTCAACGCCGCCCACCACACTCTACCCGGCGTCATGGAGCTTGCCACCCACGAGACCCAATCCATCCTCGGACTGATGTTCGGCTTATCGTTCCTCCTCGTTTACTGGCGTTACCGAACCTTCGCCCTCGGCATCTTCCTCCTGCCGCTGGCCTTCCTCCTTTGCCTCCTCCCCGCCTTCCGTCCCGGCGTCGAAACCTCTTCCTTTCCCGGCCTTCAATCCGGATGGCTCTTCGTCCACATCGCTCTGCTCCTAGCCGCCTACGCCGCGCTCTTCGTCTCTCTCGTAGCCTCGGTCCTCTACCTCATTCAGGAACGCCGCCTCAAGTCGAAGTCCCTCACCTCCGGCCGCATCAAGCTGCCACCGCTGGCCACCATCGACGCCATCGCCCTCAAGGCGCTCCTCTTCGGATTCCCCTGCATGACGGCCGGCCTCCTCGTCGGGTCTTTACTCGCTCAAATCACCTACGGCGCAACTTACTTCCGCGACCCCAAGATCCTCCTCGCCTTCGCCATGTGGCTCGCCTACATCGGCATGATCTACATCCGCCGCCACTCCGGCCTCCGCGGACGCCGCGCCGTCTACCTCTCCAGCTTCGTCTTCATGGTCGTCCTCTGCGTCTGGGCCGCCAACCAACTCTCCGCCGTCCACAGGTTCCCCACACCATGAGTATCGAGAAGAACTCGTCACTCGTCCTCTTGGGCATCAACCACAACACCGCGCCGCTCGACGTGCGCGAGCGCCTCGCCATCCCCGCTGGCCGCCTCGCCGACGCCACCCTGTCCCTTTCCTCCGTCGCCGGAATCCGCGAAGGCCTCATCCTCTCCACCTGCAACCGCGTCGAGATCCTAACTATCCAGGAAGAAGGCTCGGACGTCCTCCGCTTCCTGCACGAGTACTTCGCCGTCCCCGCCGCCACCATCCGCCCGCACCTGTATGAGTTCCGCGAGCGCGAGGCCGTCCGCCATCTCTTCCGCGTAGCCTCCTCGCTGGACTCCATGGTCGTCGGCGAGCCCCAAATCCTCGGCCAGGTCAAAGAGTCCTACACCGTAGCCCGCGACGTCGGCGCAATCTCCGGCTCCAGCTCCGGCGGCGGCCAGCTAGACCGCCTCCTCCAATCCGCCTTCACCGTAGCCAAAAAGGTCCGCACCGAAACCCACATCGGCTCCAACTCCGTCTCCATCGCCTCCGTAGCGGTCGATCTCGCCCGCAAGATCTTCGGCTCGCTGGCAGGGAAGACCGTCATGATGGTCGGTGCCGGCAAAATGTCCGAGCTAGCCGTCCGCCACCTTGTAGGCCACGGAGCATCCCACTTACTCTTGACCAATCGCACCCAGGATCGCGCCGAACGCATCGCCGCCGAGTTCCACAAACCCGGCGTCGACGTCGAAGTCATCCCCTTCGACAAGCTCCACGAGCAGGCCGCGCGCGCCGATATCGTTATCACCTCGACCGGAGCCACCGAGCAGATCTTCAACAAAGCCCACGGCCAGCAACTCCTGCAAAAGCGTCGCGGCCGCCCCATGTTCTTCATCGATATCGCTGTCCCCCGCGATGTAGACCCCAAGATGAACGAGGTCGAAGGCTGCTTCGTCTACGACATCGACGACCTCTCGCAAGTCGCCGCCGGACACCAGGCCGACCGCCACCGCGAGGCCGCAGCCGCCGAAAAGATCATCGCCGACGAGGTCACCCGCTACCAGCAGCGCCTCAAAACCCTCGACGCCGTCCCCGCCATCCTCGCCCTGCAGGAGACCGCCGAATCCCTCCGCCAGGCCGAACTAGCCCGCAGCGCGAAAGCCCTCGCCTCGATGACGCCCGAGCAACGCGAAGCTGTTGAAGCCATAACCCGCTCCCTGACCAACAAGCTCCTCCACCCGCAGATCGTGGCCATCCGCAAATCCTCCGAATAGCCCCCGCCTAACAACCGCCGTCATTCTGGCAAAGCCAGAATCTCCGTATTCGCCTTCCCGTCCCAACCACGAATCTCCGGGTGCCCCATCTCAATCCCAGCCCCACCGGGATCGAGGTGGGGTCGCAAACCCTCCTTGAACCCTCTTCTCCACCGCCGTCATTCTAATAAGAAACAAGAATGACTGTTAGCTGATAGCTGACAGCTCTGGGATCATGCCTCTGTAGTTGGTTTTAGCTCGGTCCAGATCTCCAGTACTACCCGTCCCATCCGTTCTTTATCCCTTTATATCCGTGCCGTCGTTGTCTGTGCGCTCCAGGAAGCAAGATGGCCGGGTGCCCCATTCATCGCGCCTTTGCGATGTGTGGGACGTACGCCCCCCACCCACCCCCGCTCTGCCGTATCCTAATCCCATGACTCAGATTCGCATCGGCTCCCGAGGCTCCCAACTCGCCCTCTGGCAGGCCAACCATATCGCCGCCCGACTCCGTACCCACGGCCACGAAGTCGAGATCGAAATCATCCGAACCACCGGCGACCGCATGCAGCAGCCCGGCTTCGTCATGCCCCCCGGCCTCGATGGCAAAGGCATCTTCATCAAAGAGATTGAAGAAGCCCTCGCCGCTGGCAGAATCGACCTCGCCGTCCACAGCCTCAAGGATCTCCCCACCGAACTCGACGCCCGCTTCACCCTCGCCGCCATCCCGCCCCGAGTCGACGCCCGCGACGCCTTCGTCTGCGAGCCCTACTGGGCGCTCCACACTCTGCCCCACGCCGCTCGCATCGGGACCACTAGCCCCCGCCGCCGAGCCCAGCTACTCGCCCTGCGCCCCGATATCCAGTTCGTAGAACTCCGCGGCAACGTCGACACCCGCCTCCGCAAGCTTGAAGAAGGTGCCTGCGACGCCTTGGTCCTGGCTTGCGCTGGTTTAGACCGTCTTGGCCGCACCGAATCCGTCCACCAGCGCTTCGACATCGACGAGATGACCCCCGCACCCGGACAAGGCGCACTAGCCCTCGAAACCCGAAGCCCCAACCACCCGCTCGACACCGAAGACTCAACTCGCGACGCCGCTATCTTCGCCGCGATCTCCGCCCTCGACCACCCCGCAACGCGCTTCGCCGTAGCTGCCGAACGAGCCTTCCTCGGAGCAATGGGCGGCGGCTGCGAGATGCCGCTCGGCGCGCACTGCCTCACCACCGGCCACGGCTGGAGTCTCCATGCGCAGGTCCTGCAACCCGACGGCGAACAGTCCGT
>JAYVZU010000110.1:0-20331 GCA_043783075.1 Rhodanobacteraceae bacterium | reverse complement strand
TCGATTCCGGGTCAGTCGCTGGTGCCGTCCCCTATGCTGTTGACTCTACAACGCCTGTCGACCTGACCGGCCTAACTGGCGACGAGCAGATGCAATCCGGCTTGGAGTGCGGAATGCAGCGGCCAACACTCACACATCCGCTTACGCTTTGTGCGCCCTCGCAGTATCACTCCTCGTTGGTCTCCATTCCAGCACCCGGCAAGGAGAGCGACGACCACAATCCACCACGCATCGGGCCGCGCAGTCTGTTCGATCTGTCGATCGGCCAGGACAGCATCTTCCACTCCTTCCTGCGCCACTCCATCCTGCGATCCGATAATCAGACGCTGTCAGCCCAACTCACCGTCGTTAACCTGACAAATAAGGTTGCGCTGTACAACTTCCTCTCCACCTTCTCTGGCACGCACTACGTCACGCCCAGGACGCTTACCGCACAGGTTAGCTTCCACTTTTAGTATTTTTGGCGCGGATACCGTTACAAGTCCCACTCCTTCGACTTTTCGAGTGACTGGGACGTCTTACGTCTGTAGAATCTGGGTATCAGCAAGTTCAGGGAGGGTGCACCGTTGAAGATGAAGCTCGCCGCCGTTCTCCTCGCCGCCTCTGCGACGATTCGAGCCCAGACTCCAACCCCGCAGGTTCCAGTCGCGCCCCCTCCGCCACCGCCTCAGACGCACGATCAGGTCACAGTCACTGCCAATCGTTCCTCAGTCACGATTGGCAAGACCGCCAAGACCACCTACACACTCGACTCCAACCAACTGCACGACTACCCGTCCGTGACACTGGACGAGACACTGCGCCAACACGCCGGATTCGAGCTCTTCCGCCGCTCCAGCTATCGTGTCCAGAACCCGACGAGCGCCGGTATCTCGCTTCGTGGTCTAGGCTCCACGGCAGTCAGTCGTACGCTCGTTCTGCAGGACGGCGCTCCATTGAACGACGCGTTCGGTGGCTGGATTCACTGGTCCGAGTCTCCGCAGCAGACTATCCAGTCCGTCACCCTTGTGACCGGCGGCGGTTCGGATCTCTATGGCTCCTCCGCGCTGGGCGGCGTCATCGACGTAACCCCAGTCCGCATCGCTCCTTCACGGTTCGATATCTCCGGCATGGGCGGTGCTCAGGGTACGTCCGACGTCTCCGCCTCAGCCAGCCGAACATCGCATTTCCTCGACGCGCTCATTGCAGGCGAGGCCTTGCGAACCGACGGTTATATCGTCACGGACCCCACGATCGCCGGTGCCGTCGACGTCCCTGCGAACGTCGTAAGCCAGAGCTATCACACCGAACTCGGTCGGCGCGACTTCAAGTCGGACCGCATCTTCTTCACCGGCAATGTCATCAACGAGACCCGCTCAAACGGCACGCCGCTCCAGACCAATGCGACCCGGCTATGGCGATATCTGGGCGGATTCGACCCGCCAGAGACGGATCGCCTCTCCAGCCGCCTCCGTCTGTTTGGCTCCGACGAAGGTTATCGGCAGAGCTTCTCATCGATTGCCTCCACTCGTGCGACCGAGTCGTTGACCCGCCTGCAGCGCGTCGGCTCGCAGGAACTTGGAGCGACCGCAGATGGCACGCTGCACTTCAGCCAGTTTGCCGCAGTCGGCGGTGTGGATGTTCGCGATATCCGAGCCAGCGATAACGAGACCCCAATCTCCAAGGGTCTGCCCAACGGCCTCGCAGCCGTCACGGCCCGGCAACGCTTCATCGGCGGTTTTGCAGAGATTCTCGGCCAGCACAAGGGCTGGTCAGGCGCGGCATCCTTGCGCGTTGATCGTGCCAGCAATCTCGACATCGTTCAGAAGGCCGCGACGCTCACCGCGGGAACCGTTACCACCCCACCGAACCGGACGGAGATTGTGCTCAGCCCGCGGGTTGGCTTGGTTCGCAGCCTCGGCAGCCACACGGAACTTCATGCAAGCGGCTTCCGCGCTTTTCGCGAACCCTCAATGAATGAGCTGTACCGGACCGGCCAGGTTGGGTCGCAAACCACACTCGCCAACGCCTCGCTGCTCTCGGAACGCGCAACGGGGTGGGAGATTGGCTCGCAGTTCGCCGTCACCGGCCGCGTACCCGTTACACTCCACGCCACCTACTTCTGGACAGAGATCAACCGCCCGGTCTCTGCCGTCCTGGTCTCCCAAACTTCCACGACCATCACGAATATGCGGCAAAATCTCGGCCAGATTCGCAGTAATGGCGTCGAACTCTCGGCCGATATCCATCCCGTCCATGCGATCGCTGCAACGCTCGGCTATCAGTATGCCAACGCAGTAGTCACGAAGTTTTCCGCCCAGCCAACTCTCGTCGGCAACTGGATTCCGGAGGTTCCGCGTCAGTCCTTCACCGCGCAGGTTCATGCCACCAGCAAGCAACTTGGAGAGTTGACTATTGCCACCCGAGCGAGCGGCACGGCATTCGACGACGCTTCTAACCGGTTCCAACTCGGCAGCGTCTTCTCGCTCGACGTCTCCGGCCATCGTTCCCTGGGCCCCCATCTTGAGGCTAACTTCCTCATTCAGAACCTGACCAATCAGCGCGCCCAGGTGGCTCGTACTCCGACTTTAACCCTGGGTAGCCCCATCTTTGGCGAGGGTGGCTTACGTCTGCATTTCTAACACGCCGCTGCCGCGAACACAGTCAGCTAATCTGATTCCATTGATATCTTTAGCGAAGACGATCCATGGCGATGAGGTTCTCCGTAACCGCATGCGGAACATACCGCTGCAGATGACTCCTACATCCTGTAGGAGGTCGCTTGTATAAAAAAGTTACCGCATCCGTTCCCGCTCCAGCCGAAATTCTGTCGTCGCTGCGTTATCTGCTGCGCTGGATCCCCATTGCGACGCTCGTCGGCCTGTTGGGCGGCACCGCATCTGCCGTACTTCTGGTCTCTCTGGAGTGGGCCACTGCCACCCGGGAATCGCACAAATGGATCATCGCTCTCCTTCCGTTTGCAGGACTTTTGGTCGGATACCTGTACCAGCATTTCGGGAACTCTGTCGCTGGCGGCAACAACCTCATCCTCGACGAGATTCACGCGGATACCGATAGCCAGCAGAAGATTCCGCTGCGCATGACTCCGCTCATTCTTCTCGCCACATTCCTCAGCCACCTGTTCGGCGGTTCGGTTGGCCGAGAGGGAACTGCCGTGCAGACCGGCGCGTCTCTTGCCGACCAGCTAACCCAGCCATTTCGACTCGACGCGCGTTCCCGGCGCGTCTTGCTGATGGCCGGAATCAGCGCTGGTTTCGGCTCGGTGTTCGGAACTCCGCTCGCCGGAGCATTCTTCGGGATCGAAGTCCTCACCCTCGGCTCCATCAGCTACGAGGCCATTGCGCCGTGTTTTCTCGCAGCGTTTCTGGGCGACCTTACAACTCGCGCCTGGGGTGTTCACCACAAGCTTTATCGTGTCACCGATATCCCGCACATCACACTTGTAGGCTTGGTCTATGCTGCGCTTGCGGGAGTCATCTTTGGTCTCGTGGCCCTTACCTTTGCGCGAACTATGCATGCCGTCTCTAACATTTTCAAAAGGGCCATTTCGTGGCCGCCCATGCGACCATTCGTCGGTGGCATCATCGTCGCCGGTGCGGTCTTCGCTATCGGAACCACGAAGTACATTGGGATCGGCGAAACCACCACACTGGCCGCTTTCAACTCCAATCTCCCTGCCTATGATTGGGTGCTTAAGCTAGTCTTCACCGCGTTGACTCTGGGGTCGGGATTCAAGGGCGGGGAAGTGACGCCGCTGTTTTTCATCGGCGCAACTCTCGGTAATTCCTTGTCGCACATCCTACCACTTCCCCCGTCGCTACTCGCTGGTATGGGCTTCGCGGCAGTCTTCGCCGGTGCCTCCAACACTCCCATCGCCTCGTCGTTGATGGCGATGGAGTTGTTCGGAACAGAGGCCGGAACTTACGCTGCGATCGCCTGTGTCTTCAGCTATCTATTCTCCGGGCACTCTGGAATCTATCACTCACAGCGAATCACGTCCCGCAAACATCTCGGGAGTTAGCGTTGAGTGTGCAGGGCATCGAGCGCCATGTTTAACTCCAGAACGTTGACCCGGGGTTCACCCAGAACTCCAAATTGCCGTGGCGTCGTATGGGTTTGTACGAGGTTGCGGAGGTCATCGGCACTGACTCCGCGAAGAGGCGCAATGCGGCTGACCTGGTAGTACGCAGCTTCTGGTGTGATATCGGGATCCAGTCCCGACCCTGATGTCGTCACCAGATCGATAGGTACTGCGCCCGCGCCTGCCACCGCTTCGCTTGCCACACTCTGCTGCACGCGGTCCCCGAGTGCCTTGCTAGTTGGCCCGAGGTTCGACCCGCCGGAACTCTGCGCATCGTATCCTGTGCCCGCCGCCGACGGACGGCTATGGAAATATCCCGGGCCGCTAAACGTCTGTCCTATAAGCTTCGAACCGATGAGCTGTCCACTGGCGTCATAGACCAGCTGTCCATTCGCTTTGTCGGGAAATAGCACATGGGCGATGCCGGTAACTACCAGAGGATATGCCAAGCCCAGTATCAGGGATGTAACTAATGTGTACAGCAGGGATGTAATTAGATGCTTCTTCATTTTATTTCTCCGCAAACTACTCGCTTATGCAAGGTGAACAGCCGTAATCAAAATGTCAATTACCTTGATCCCAATAAATGGAACGATAATTCCGCCGAGTCCATACACCAGTAAGTTCTTCTGTAACAATGCAGCCGCCGACATCGCCTTATACGAGACACCGCGTAGAGCCAGGGGAATAAGCGCAACAATAATAAGTGCGTTGAAGATCACCGCCGACAAAATCGCAGACTCAGGCGAGTGAAGCTGCATAATATTCAACTGGTTCAGTACAGGAAACACCCCGGCAAACATGGCAGGAATAATCGCAAAGTATTTCGCGACGTCATTTGAAATGGAAAACGTCGTAAGTGCTCCACGGGTCATTAGCAATTGCTTGCCGATCGCCACAATCTCAATCAGCTTGGTCGGGTTCGAATCCAGGTCAACCATATTGCCGGCTTCTTTCGCAGCCTGCGTGCCGGAGTTCATCGCCACGCCTACGTCTGCCTGAGCCAGTGCGGGCGCGTCGTTCGTGCCGTCTCCGGTCATGGCAACCAGCTTACCCTCAGCCTGCTCACGCTTGATCAGATCCATTTTGTCCTTGGGCTTGGCCTCGGCGAGGAAGTCATCCACCCCTGCCTCCCGCGCAATCGCCGCAGCTGTAAGTGGGTTGTCACCCGTGATCATTACAGTCCTGATTCCCATGACACGAAGCTGCTCGAACCGCTCCTTCATGCCGCCCTTCACCACATCCTTCAGGTGGATGACCCCGAGTGCACGGCCGTTCTCTGCAACAACCAAAGGCGTACCGCCGCTGCGAGCAATCGTCTCTACGCTGGCTCGTACCTCAGCCGGCAGCGACGATCCCATCTCGGCAAGGTATCCCGCAATAGCATCGACGGCGCCCTTGCGTATACTGCGTCCATCCATATCCAGGCCAGACATACGAGTCATCGCGCTGAATGGAACAAACGTCGCATTCAGATTTGCAAGCTCGCGTCCGCGAAGCCCATAGCGCTCCTTCGCCAGCACCACGATCGAGCGACCTTCCGGTGTCTCATCGGGTAGCGACGAAAGCTGTGCTGCATCGGCAAGTTGATCGCTTGAGACGCCTGGCGCCGGAATAAACTCCGAAGCCTGACGGTTGCCGATTGTGATGGTGCCAGTCTTATCCAGAAGCAGCGTATTCACATCACCTGCAGCCTCTACAGCGCGACCAGATGTCGCCAATACATTGTGCTGCACAAGCCGGTCCATACCCGCGATTCCGATGGCCGACAGCAGTCCGCCAATCGTCGTTGGAATCAGGCAAACGAGCAGCGAGATCAACACGAAGACAGTTTGAGGTGCGCCAGAATATATTGCGAACGGTTGAAGTGTCACCACTGCCAGCAGAAAGATAATCGTCAACCCAGCAAGCAGAATATTCAGCGCAATTTCATTCGGCGTCTTCTGCCGTTCGGCTCCTTCAACCAGAGCGATCATGCGATCCAGAAACGTCTCGCCGGGGTTCGAAGTGATGCTGATCTTGATCATGTCGGAGAGCACTCGCGTGCCGCCCGTGACTGCCGAGCGATCACCTCCTGCCTCGCGAATCACTGGTGCCGATTCACCGGTAATCGCAGACTCATCCACCGACGCGACGCCTTCGATAATGTCGCCGTCTCCTGGAATCATCTGCCCCGCAATGACCTGAACCACATCGCCAGCGCGCAGTTGCGAGCTGGGGATCTCCTCGATCCCAGACTTGCCGACGCGGTAAGCCGTGGTCTCTGCCTTGGCTTTGCGCAGCGCATCCGCCTGAGCCTTCCCGCGCCCCTCGGCCATTGCTTCTGCGAAGTTGGCGAAGAGCACTGTGAACCACAGCCATAGAGTAATCTGCAGATCGAAGCCGAAGTGTCCGACGTGCCGCAATGTGTCGGTGATCAGCAGAACAGTCGTCAAAACGCTGCCAACTTCGACCACAAACATTACAGGATTCTTCATCATGGTTGCCGGATTCAACTTCACCAGTGCATCCACTCCTGCGCGCCGCATAATCTGGGTATCAAAAAGCGACTTACGATTTTTATTCTCGTGCATTGACATCAATAACTCCCTAGAAGCTCTTACCTGCGGCCATAAGTAGGTGTTCCAGCACCGGACCAAGCGCTAGTACCGGGAAGAACGTGAGCGCACCCACAATTACGATCACGCCAGTCAGCAAGATAGTGAACAGTGGTGTCGTAACCGGGAACGTTCCTGCAGTTGCTGGCA
Organism: Rhodanobacteraceae bacterium; assembly: GCA_043783075.1. Classification (GTDB taxonomy): domain Bacteria; phylum Acidobacteriota; class Terriglobia; order Terriglobales; family Acidobacteriaceae; genus Edaphobacter. The sequence continues at coordinate 13,503 of JAYVZU010000110.1, read as the reverse complement.
CGCTTTTCTTTGCAGCCAGGTTGCCTGCGATTGCCAGCATCGGGATCAGCATGAGGAATCGACCAATGAACATCGAAATCCCAAGCGTAGAGTTATACCAATGCGTATTTGCATTCAGTCCGGCAAACGCTGACCCGTTGTTACCCGTCGCCGAGGAATAGGCGTACAAAATCTCGGAGAGACCATGTGGCCCGTGATTCGTAAGGCTCGAGAGTCCGACCGAAGGTGCCAGCACCGCGACAGATGCGAACCCCAGGATGACCAGCGGGAAGATCAGCAGGTATAACATCGCCATTTGGATGTCATACGATTCAATCTTCTTGCCAAGATACTCAGGCGTTCGGCCCACCATCAACCCTGCAATGAAGACCGATAAGATGACGAAGATCAGCATGCCATACATGCCGGCTCCAACGCCGCCAAATATAATCTCGCCCAACAGAATATTCACCAGTGGCACCATACCGCCGAGTGGCGTAAACGAGTCGTGCATCGAATTCACTGCCCCGCAACTTGCATCAGTAGTGACCGTCGCAAAGAGTGCGGAGTTAGCGATACCGAATCGCACATCCTTGCCTTCCATGTTGCCGCCGCTCTGCGTTGCTGACGCGGTCTGGCTGACGCCGTGCAACAGCGGTGTCGGTTGCGCCTCGGCCCAATAGCAAGTCAGCACGCCTGCAAGAAACAGCGCCGACATTGCCGAGAAGACGGCCCAGCCATGCTTCGGGCTTCCTGTCATCTTGCCCAGAGTTACGGTCAGGCCTGCGGGAATGAGGAAGATCGAAAGGAGTTGGAGGAGGTTCGAAAACGGCGTTGGATTCTCAAATGGGTGAGCGCTATTCGCATTGAAGAAGCCGCCACCATTGGTGCCCAGCATCTTGATAGCTTCCTGCGAAGCTACCGGTCCCTGCGCGATCGTTTGTGTAGTCACATCGGTAGTAGTGGTCTTTCCATCTGTACCTGTGACTATTACTTGCTGCGCTTCTACGAGCTTTGCAGTATCGTACGGGCGAAAGTTTTGTACGACACCCTGCGAGACCAGAGCCACTGCCAGCACCGTCGACAATGGAAGTAGAACCCACAGAATGCCGCGTGTCATGTCGACCCAGAAGTTGCCCAGGGTCTTCATCTCCTTGCGAGCAATGCCCCGGATAAACGCCACCGCCAGTGCCAGCCCAACAGCCGCCGACCAGAAGTTATGTGTGGCGAGACCCACCATCTGGGTCAGATAACTCATGGTCGTCTCTGGCGTATACGCCTGCCAGTTGGTGTTAGTAGTGAAGGAAATTGCGGTGTTCCATGCAAGGTCTGGCGCCACTGCAGCGAGGTGCTGCGGATTCCACGGCAGCACCGCCTGCATGCGCTCAATAGCATAGGTAAGCAGGGCAGTGACCGCACTGAACATCAGCATGGAGACGAGGTATTCTGTCCAACGCATCTCTTGCTCGGGAGACACTCCGGTAACTGCGTAAAGCAGGCGCTCAATCGGTGTACATAGCGGGTCCAGCCAGGTCTTGCGACGCTCAAACACAAGCGTCATATACGAGCCAATCGGCTTCGCGAGAATCAGTATCAGAAAGAAAAAGAGGCCAATCTGCAGCCATCCATTCGTAGTCATTAGAATTTCTCCGGGCGAAGCAACGCATAAATCAGGTAAGTCAGCAGCGCGACTGCCAGCGCTAGTAAGAGGATGTTTTCGATCATGGCCGAGCCTTGCCTTTCAGCCGGGCGCACGCCTCAACATAAACGTGGCCGATGCCAAATAAGGCAGCGGTCAGCACTACAAACAGTAAGTCTGCCATCCAGTACCTCCCGTATTTTCAAAGCTGATAAGTCTATTGAAGGGCTTCAAAGCGCAGCTCAGCGCTCCATCGAAGGAATGGCTTGCGTGGCGGCGCTTGAGTGAAATGTTGGAGGATTGAACCGAACAGACTGGCTGCCGGAATTCGATGAAGATACTACGGGACATGCGATCAAACCTCCACTTATCCAGTAAATCGCTGGAGACCGTAGGAAGTCCGTAGTAAACCCGTTAAGAAACCGTAAGGTCGCTATTCTGAGGCGCGAAAGCGATAGCCAATCCACGGCTCGCTTTCGATAGAACTCGCACCCTCTGGTGCGTCTATCTTCTTGCGCAACTGTGCAATCAGGACGCGAAGATATTCTGGTTGATTTACTCCGGCCGGTCCCCAAATGGCGCGTAGCAGCGTCTTGTGTGTCAACACACGGCCAGCGTTTTGGATGAACAAAACAAGTAAGTCAAACTCCTTTGGCGTCAGATGAACCTCAGAGCCTCGAATGACGACGCGATGCGCAATCTGGTCTATGACGTAATCGCCTTCGGTCAGAGTGCCTGAAGCTGCCTCATCAACCGCGACTCGATGCCGCCTCAACTGGACCCGCACGCGCGCCAGTAGCTCCGGTGTGCTGAACGGCTTCGTCATATAGTCATCGGCACCCGCATCGAGCGCCTGGACCTTCGTCTGGTCCTGTTCGCGGACCGACAGCACGATGATCGGTGTCGCCCCAAGTTCTCGGATTGCCACAGTCAATTCCACGCCATCCATATTGGGCATCGAGAGGTCCGTTATCACCAGATCCGGCGAAGTCTTTTCGTAGAGTCGCAACGCCTCCAAGCCGTCCTGCGCCACGGTGACTTCATAGCCGTGGCTCTCAAGTGAGCCGCGCAGTACGCGTGTAATCTGGCGCTCGTCGTCCACCACCAGGATCCGAATCGTCTGCTGCATCTAGGGCGTCTCCTGGGTGACAATGTGCAAATCGACGTGCGGAGCAGCGGAGACAAATCGCGCTATCTCCCTGAAATATAGATATTTCTTCAATCCGGATAGGGCCGATCGCCCAAAGATGATCTGGGTGATGCGATTCTCGTGGCAAAATTCTGCTGTCGCCTCTGCCACGCTTGCCCCCTTCAAATGAACGACTTTCGCGCCTAGGTTTCCCGCAAATTCAAGATTGTCTTCGAGTGTGCGAGCAGCGTCCTGGCTCTTGTCCGAGTCTGTATCCAGATGGATCACAAATAGCTCAGCTGTAAGTCCCTGGGCGATAAGGGCCCCGCGCGCAATCAGATCCCGTGCCGTTGCGCTCGCGCTCACACATACCGCCAGTCGTTCGGCTACCGTCCAATGTGCTCCAAGCTGCTTCACCTTCACGTAGTCGTCCAGCGTGCGGTCCACGGCACGAGTCACACGCTGCAACGCCATCTCACGCAGTGCGATCAAGTTGCCACGCCGGAAGAAGTTGGACAGCGCCCGTTCCACCCGCTCCATCGGATAAATATCCCCGCGTCGCATCCGCTGTGCCAGAGCCTCCGGCGTCAGGTCGCTCATTACGATCTCATCGGCACGATCAAGCACCCAATCCGGCACTGTCTCGCGAACCGTGATGCCTGTGAGGGACTGCACCCGTGGGGTAACGCTCTCAACGTGCTGAATATTTACCGTAGTCAGCACATCGATGCCAGCCTCCAGCAGCAGAAACACATCCTCATAACGCTTGGCGGTCCGGCTCCCCTCGATGTTGGTATGTGCCAGTTCATCGACGATCGCTACCGCCGGATGCCGTGTAAGTATGGCATCCACATCCATCTCCACAAACATCGTGCCCTTGTAGTCGATCTGCCGCAACGGAACGCGTTCCAACTGGTCTGCAACCGAGGCCGTCCCGGCGCGCCCATGCGTCTCCACAACGCCGATAACGACATCCTCGCCCCGGCTTTTACGCCGAATCGCTTCGCTCAACATGCTGAATGTCTTGCCGACCCCCGGGGCATAGCCGAGGAAAACCTTAAACCGCCCGCGTGTCCGCTCTGCAGCCTCGGCCTTGCGAAGAAAATCTTCCGGGTTGCGTATCGCGTCGAACATACTCTTAATTGTTCTAACATACGGTCGTAAAATCAGAGACGTGAACTCCAAACGAACTATCGAGATTGTTCGCTGGCTCGTTGCCGCGCTTAGCTTGACCGGCATCGTGTCGTTCTATCGTTTCCTCGTACTCGCAAACCCCGCGACCGTTGCGCTTTCGTTGCTGATGCTGATTCTATTTCTTGCCGCCCGTTGGGGACTTCGGTATGCGATTGCGACCTCCCTCGCAGCCGGGCTTTGCTATAACTATTTCTTCCTGCCGCCCTTTGGAAAATTCACGATTTCGGATCCAGAGAACGTCGTGGCGCTATTCGTCTTTCTCATCACCTCGGTCTTTGCTAGCCGCATGTCCAACCGCATCCGGCAGGAATCTGAGGAGGCGCGTGCCCGCCAGGCTGAGCTTGAAGTCCTCTACCGTCTCAGCCGGGCCCTGATGCAAACCGATGAGCTGCTGCAACTTACCAACTCCATTCCCACTGCAGTTTCCCTCGCAACCGGGGCCAAAGGCGTATTGTTCTTTCTGCTCAAAGGAGACCGCATCTACCGGTCCGGTTCCGACTGGAGCGCACAGCTTTCCGTGGAGCAACTACGAGAGCTCTCCCATAATCCCGGAATTATCTCCTCAGCCTCGGCCAATGAGACCATGGTCCCGCTTCGCACCGGTGTCCGTCCTACGGGCGTACTCATTCTCAGGGGAATCAAGCTGTCGCATCAAAGTCTCGATGCAGTTGGCGGCCTCATTTCCATCTCGCTCGACCGAGCCAGTGCCGTCGACGAAGTTACCCGTGCTGAAGCCGCAAAAGAAAGCGAACGGCTCCGCAGCCTGATGCTGGACTCCATCACCCACGAGCTGCGAACGCCGCTCACGTCGATCAAGGGAGCGGTCAGTACGCTGCTCACATCGAACCTTCGCCCGGAGGTGTCGCACGACCTGCTGCTGGTCATCGACGAGGAAAGTGATCGCCTCAACCGCCTTGTCGCGCAGGCTGTGGAGATGGCGCAACTCGATACGCAGGAAGTTCGTATGAGCTTCATCCCACAAAAGTTAGAACCAATGATCGACGCGGCGTTGGAGACCTACAAGGGCATTCTCGCGGATCACCCGTTGACGGTCACGCTGCCACCATATCTCCCCAAGGTCGATGCCGACCCAGTCTGGATTCAGAAGCTCCTGGGCAACATACTGGAGAACGCTGCAAAGTACTCCGCCGCTGGTCAGCCCATCTTCGTGAGTGCAGAAATTCGCGGACCAGTGATCGCGTGCAGCGTCGCTGATCGTGGTCTCGGCATCGACCCGATGGAGCAATCCCTCATCTTCGATAAGTTCTATCGCGCCCGCAACCGCGCCCACCATACCCCGGGTACCGGAATGGGTCTCGCAATCTGCCGAACGATTGTAGAGGCCCACGGCGGCACCATGTCGGTGACCAGCCAACCCGGAAATGGATCGGTCTTCACCTTCACGCTTCGACGCCACACTGAGGACTAACACGACAAATTACTTAGAAACAGGCGGCCCCGGGGGTGGAGGAATCGCAATATCCAACGTTGTTACCGGACCTAGCTTGTCCAAAGCTGTGCCAAACTCTGCTTGATTGCCAACCACCACAATCGCAAGCTTCGACGTATCGATGTACTTCTTAGCGACCCGTGTAATATCGGCTGCCGTAACTTTCTCGACCCCACCTTTGAACTGTTCCAGCAGATCGGGTGGATAGCCATAAAACGCCAGCGTAACCTGCTCGCCCAACGTCTTATCACGCGAGTCAAACTGAAAGATAAAGCTGTTCAGAATGTCGTCCTTCGCGCTCTTGATCTCGGCAGCGGTTGGCGGCTTCGCCTTCAGCAACTCGATCTGGGCCAGCATCGCCTGGGTCGCCGCAACAGTGCTGGAGCTCTTGGTCGCAGCGGAAACCGTGAAGGTTCCCGGATGGTCATACGCCGCACCATAGGCCCCGCCGACGCTGTATGCCAGCCCAAGCTTCGTCCGAACTTCCTGAAACAGCCGTGAGCCAAAGCCGCCCGAGAAGATCTGATTCATCACCCGCAGTGCGTAATAGTCCGGATTCCGCCGCTCAGTGCCAAGCCCAACAATGTAAACATTGGACTGATTCACGTCCGATTTATTGACAAAGTAGACGGCCGGCTTCGGATCTTTGAAGTTCGGGGCTTCGGTCTTCATCTCAGCGCCACGAGCCATCGGCTCAAACGCCTTGCGGAGTTTCGCCTCCATCGCTGCGGAGTCGAAGTCGCCCGATACCGCAACGATCATTCCGTTCGGCACGACAGTCTTTTCGTGCCACGCCACCAGGTCGGCCAACTGTACAGCTGCGACGGTCGCGTACTCCACCTGGCGGGTGTAAGGACTGTCCTTGCCATAAGCCACCATCCCTGCTTCGCGCCCCGCAATGCCGCTGGCATCATCGTTGCGACGCGCAATCCCCGTCGCAAGCTGCTGCTTGCCCAGCGCAAGCTTCTCCGCTTTGAAGTCGGGATGCAGAAGCACATCCATCGCAACCCCAAACACCTGATCGAAGTCCTGCTTGAAGCTCGACCAGCGGACGGAAGTTGTCGCCAGGCCACCACCTGTTTCAACATCGGCGGCCTTCAGCGCAAGCGTCTCATCGAGCGCATCGCCGCTTGCAGTCTTGGTGCCGCTCGTACGCCAGGTCTGGCCATATAGGCTTACCAGCCCAACCTTGTCGGCCGGTTCATCACGGCCTCCGCCGCGAATCAGAATCGAGCCGCTCACAAACGGCAGCTCGTGATCCTCCTGCAAAAATATCGTCAACCCATTCGCGAGCAAGATCTTCTTCGGCTGCGAAGGCTTGAAATCATGCAGCGGAAGAACTGGAATCTTCGTCCACGGCTTTGCCGTCGCGGCTGGTATTGCCTGCTGCGCCAATGCTCCACTACCGATCGCCAACACTGCTGCCAATACACCAACCTTCATCTGCGATCCAACCCTCTTCGTCTGTCCGTTCATTGCGCACCGCCGGTCTTTGCTGGTGTTTTATCTGCAGTGGGTTCAGTAAACTCAATCTCCGCCACGGTCCGATTACTTTCGATAAACGTCTTCTGCGCCACGCGCTTGATGTCCGCCTTGGTCACTGCGTCAATCTTCGCAATCTCCCGAAACATCTCGCGCCAGTCGCCGAAGCGAGTCTGGTACTCGGCAAGCTGCTCTGCAAGACCTGCGTTGTCCCCCAGTCCCCGCAACTTATCCGCCTTCGCGCGAGTCTTGAACTTCTCCAACTCCGCATCAGACACATCGTCCGATTTCAGCTTCTCCAACTCTTTATGGATCGAGTCGCGCATCTCCTGATCCGTATGGCCGGGCAACGGAACCGCGTATACCGCGAACAGTCCCGGATACTTATCCCCAGGAAATCCGCTAAAACCCTGTGCCTGCGCAGCAATCCGCTGATCCCGAACCAGACTTCGGTAGAGCCGCGCCGTGCGGCCATTCGAGAAGATATCCGTGATCGCGTCGTACACCGCATCGTCTGCGTCGCGGTAGTCCGGCCGATGGTAGCCCTCAAGATAAAACGGTTGGGTTGCTTCCTTGATCACGACAGTCTTCTCCGCCGCTTGCGGAGGCTCAACCGTGGTCATATCACCCGGTTTCGGACCAGCCGGGATAGTCCCAAAATACTTCGCCAGCATCGGAATCGTGGTGGAAGCCTTTACATCGCCAACCACCGCAATCACGATGTTCGAAGGGACGTAATACATCTTGTGAAATGCTGCCGCTTCTGTCGCCGTAACCTGCGAGATCTCGCTCTCCCAGCCCACCCCACTGCGTCCGTACGGGTGCGCAACATAGGCCGTCGCAAGCATCTGTTCGACCATCCGCCCAATCGGTGCGGAGTCAATTCGCATCCGACGCTCTTCCTGCACCACATCGCGTTCCTTGTAGAACTCGCGCGTGACTGGCTCGCCAATCCGGCCGCTCTCCATATAAGCCCAAAGCTCTAGTCGGTTCGATGGCATGCTCCAGAAGTAGTTGGTCGAATCCTCGCTGGTCTCTGCGTTCAGACCCTCGGCACCATTTTCCTCCGCGATCTGCGGAAACTCATTCGGCACAACAAACTTTTCCGCAGACTCCTGCGCATCGTCGAACTTCTTCTTCAACTCCGCCAGCTTGGCCGCATCTTGACCCACACGTTTACGATTCTCCGCGTCAAAAGCTGCATAGGTTGACTCCACCTTGGCCAGCGCCAGCTTCTCCGCTGCATAGTTCGTCGTGCCGATCGTGTGCGTACCCTTAAACGCCATGTGCTCAAACATGTGTGCCAGGCCGCTCTGGCCCCCAGGATCATTGGCCGATCCAGCATTCACCATCGTGAAGTAGCTGAACACCGGAGCTTCGGGGCGCTCACAAACAATCAGCGTCAACCCGTTCGGTAGAACCTTCACCGTGGTCCGCTTCTCGAAGCTCGCCATATCCTGTGCGCTTGCCGCCGCAGCCAGCAACGTCGCCACCGCGCATCCTGCCCAAACCCGATTCCAGCCTCTAAACAATCGACAACCTCCGCCCAACGCAAAACCCATCATATCCGTGAGTAGTCTGTTGACTCCATAGCTCTACAAACGTTGGTCATTCTGAGCAAAGCGCAGAATCTCAGTATTTCGTCTTACTGCTTCTTCCGCAGCCACTCCGCCGCCGCCGCGCTCATCCCAAGAACCCCGTAGCCAAAGCGTTTCAGCGCACCATCGCCCTCAGCCTTCAAGGCACCGAGAACATTCTCAAGGAACATCTTCTGCGTCCACTGGTTCCGTAACGCTCCGGGCCCATGCCGGAAGCAATTCGCCGCCGCCTTTGCCCAGTTTCCGGCTTCTACCGCATGAATGAGCGTCGGATACCCGTGGAGAAATCCAATCGGACCCAAATTGTAGGCCATGTCTAACAGCGCCATCTTCACGCTGTCCGGATACTTCTCGTACCCGGAAATCTTTTCGCGCAGTTCCCCTTCAAATCCTTCCAGAACTGTCCGCAAAAGGGAATCAATCTCAGCCTTTTCCAGCACCAGCCCGTTATCCACCCGGTAGAACAGCGCTGGCCGGCCCATCGGCATCGCCTCCACGCGTGCAAACTCGGTCACAATCTCCGTAGATGTCGCGGCGCGGTGCCCGATCATAAACGGCAACTTCTCCGCCGCCACCGCATCCGGAACCATAAGTCCCACGCCCACAGTCACATGGCCGCGAGTATCCAGATACATCCAGGGAATTGACCCCTCAAACCACTCCAACTTCGCCAACGATTCATCCAGATACGTAGCCATCAGAGCCCCTGTGTCCATAACAACTCTAACGGAATAGTAGACGGACAGCCTTCCACATTGGACGTCTTGACTTACTGAACGGCCATTCAGTAAGCTCCATCCCACGGGAGGCATTCCTTGCCAACGCACCGCCAGATCACCAAAGTCGCCGTCCTCGGTGCCGGAACCATGGGCTCCCGCATCGCAGCCCACATCGCAAATGCCGGAATTCCAGTCGTTCTCCTCGACATCATTCCCCCCGGAACCCCCGCTGATGCCCCAGTTACCGTCCGGAATAAGTTCGTCCTCGGCGCTCTGGATGGCCTCAAAAAGTCGAAGCCGGCAGCTTTTTACACCCCGGACGCCGCCCGCCTGATCACAATCGGAAACTTCGACGACGACCTGGCCCTGATCGGCTCCTGCGACTGGATCATCGAAGTCGTAGCCGAAAACCTCGAAATCAAGCGCGCCTTATTGCAACGTGTCCTGCAACACCGCAAACCCGGCACCATCACCACGACCAACACCTCTGGCCTCCCCATCGCCGACATCGCTGCAGGCCTGAGCGACGAGCTGCACAAACACTGGTTCGGCACCCACTTCTTCAATCCGCCCCGCTACATGCGGCTGCTCGAGGTCATCGCCACCCCCGACTCCGACCACGACGACATCGCGCTCATCTCCCAATTCGCCGACCAGCGCCTCGGCAAGACTATCGTCCACTCGCGCGACACCCCAAACTTCATCGCCAACCGCATCGGCACTTTTACGATGGGCAATGCCATTCGCCTGATGATGGAACAAGGCCTTTCGATTGAGGAGGTTGACGCCCTGACCGGAGCGCCGCTCGGCTTCCCCCGCACCGGTACGTTCCGTCTCGGAGACCTCGTCGGCGTGGACATTCTCGCCCACGTAGCCAACAACTTCGCCGCCCAATCTGACCGCACCCACGACGAACGCCCCGACGTCGCCATCCCGCCGTTCATCGGCACAATGCTCGAAAACAAGTGGCTCGGCGACAAGGCCGGCCAGGGTTTCTACAAGAAGGCCGGTAAAGACGAGCATGGCCGCGATATCCGGCTCGTGCTCGACTACAAGACCCTCGACTACGTTGCCAGTACCCGCCCAAAGATCCCGGCGCTGGAGCAGGCCAAAGCCGTCGATTCCGCGACCGCAAGAATTCCGCAGCTGCTCGCAGGCGATCCCGCCAAAGATAAAGCCGCCGCCTTTTACTGGCCATTCCTCACTGAACTCTTCACCTACGCGGCCAACCGGATCTCTGGGGATAGCGCAGAACCAGCCGCCGACATTGTGGCGATAGACGCAGCGATGCGCACCGGGTTCAACTGGGAGCTCGGACCCTTCGAGATGATGGACGCAGCAGGACCGCGAGCCATTACCGCGAAGATGCAGGAGCACTTTCTGCCCATCAGCTGCAACGTCGCCGCACTTCTCCAAGTGGCCGAAACCTGGTACAAAGACGATCCCACCACCCCATCCGGCCGCCAATTCTTCGACCCCATCGCCAACACTTACAAGCCAGTTCCCGTAGCGCCCGGTGTCTCGTCTCTCGCGACCATCAAAAAGTCCAACGGCGTCGTCAAAAAGAACCCCGGAGCCTCCCTCATCGACCTCGGCAACGGCGTCGCGGCCATAGAACTCCACTCCAAGATGAACGCCCTCGGCGGCGATATCGTCTCCTTCATCACCCAAACCCTAAAAATAAATTCAGACGCGGTCAACAACTTCGAAGCGTTCATCATCACCGGCGATTCCAACAACTTCTCCGTCGGCGCCAATCTGATGCAGCTCCTGCTCAGCGTTCAGGAAGAGGAGTGGGACGAGATCGACCTCGCCGTCCGCCAGTTCCAGAACATGACGCAGTCGATCAAGTTCTGCCCGCGCCCGGTCGTCGTCGCGCCCTACGGCCTTTGCCTCGGCGGAGGCGTCGAAATGTCGCTCCACGCCACAGCCCGCAACCCCCACGCCGAGACCTACATGGGCCTCGTCGAAGCCGGAGTAGGCTTGATCCCAGGCGGTGGCGGCTGCAAAGAGATGCTGATCCGCACCGTCGAAGCCGGAACCAGCATCCGCCCCGACGGACGAGGCGAGGGCGTCGAAACCTTCGAAGCGCTCAAGAAAAACTTCGAAATCATAGCCAAAGCCACCGTCTCCACGTCCGCCGAAGAAGCCCGGGCACTAGGCTACCTACGCCCGTCCGACCGCATCACCATGAACCGCGACCGCCTCGTCACCGACGCCGCCGACCGCGCAAAGGCCATCGCCACAGCCGGCTACACCGCCCCCGTCCCGCGCACCGACATCCCGGCCCCCGGAGAATCCGCCCTAGCGACTCTGAAACTAGCCATCTACACGATGCACGAAGGCCAGTACATCTCCGACCACGACGCCAAAGTCGCCACCCACGCCGCAAACATCCTATGCGGAGGCAAAGTGACACCCGGAACTCTCGTGAGCGAACAGTACATCCTCGACCTCGAGCGCCAAGCCTTCATCTCGCTCTGCGGTGAAAAGAAGACCCAGGAACGCATCGCCTTCACCCTGAAAACCGGAAAGCCGCTGAGGAATTAGCCGTTATGAATGAAGTCATCATCGCCTCCGCCGTCCGCACCGCTGTGGGCAAGGCTCCGCGCGGCACCCTCCGTACCACCCGCCCCGACGACCTCGCCGCCATCGCCATCACCGGTGCGCTCGCCCGTATTCCGCAGCTCGACAAGGCCGAGATCGACGACGTCATCCTTGGATGCGCCATGCCCGAGGCCGAGCAGGGAATGAACGTAGCCAAAGTGGCGGCGTTTCGCGCCGGGCTGCCCATCACCACCTCCGGTATGACGGTCAACCGCTACTGCGCCTCCGGCCTGCAGTCCATTGCACTCGCCGCTGATCGCATCCGAGGCGGCGGGGCCGACGTCATCCTCGCTGGCGGGACGGAGTCCATGTCCTACGTCCCGTTCGGCGGCAACAAGATCTCGGTCAACCCCTGGTTGGTCGAAAACTATCCCGGCAGCTATATGTCGATGGGCCTGACCGCCGAGCGCGTCGCCGCCCACTTCGGTATCACCCGCGAGCAGCAAGACCAGTTCAGCTACGAATCGCACCAGAAGGCGCTCGCCGCCATCGCCGCCGGCAACTTCGTTGACGAGATCGTCCCCGTTGAAGTCGCGACCAGCGTTCCTGGCCCGAAGTCCAGGGTAGTCTCGACCACCAAAACCTTCAGCCAGGACGAAGGCCCCCGCGCTGACACCTCGCTCGAAGCCCTTGCGAAGCTCAAGTCGGTCTTTCATGCGAAAGGCACAGTAACTGCAGGTAATTCGTCACAAACTTCTGACGGAGCCGCCGCTGCAGTCGTCATGTCGGCCTCACGAGCCGCCGCGCTGGGCATCACGCCGTTGGCCCGCTTCGTAGCCTTCGCCTACGCCGGCTGCGACCCCGAAGAGATGGGCATCGGCCCGGTTTATGCGATTCCCAAGGTATTGAAATTGGCTGGGTTAGCTCTCGAGGACATCGACGTCTTCGAACTCAACGAAGCCTTCGCTGCCCAGTCGCTCGCGGTCCTCAAAGTCCTCGGGATCGACCCCGCGAAGGTCAACCCATCAGGCGGAGCCATCGCCCTCGGCCACCCGCTCGGCTGCACCGGTGCCAAGCTAACTGCAACGATCCTCCGCGAGATGTCTCGCCGCAAAGCGCGGTACGGCATGGTAACCATGTGCGTAGGCGGAGGCATGGGCGCCGCCGGAATCTTCGAGGCCGTTTCGTAGCATATTATGACTCCACTTTGCGCAAAATGGGCATGTGTATATACAGAAGTGTATATACACATGCCTTCGACCGAACTTTTTGGGCAATCCCGGCTTCAGGCCGGACCTATCGACTTTTGAAATTTGAACTCCCGAGGTAACACCATGGCTACACCAGCTGCCCCCACCGCCTCCGCCCTCATCCCCGGCGGAGCCTTCCTCATCACCAACCCGACCCCCGAACAGTCTTTCTCGCCTGAAGACTTCACCGAAGAGCATCGGCAGATTGCGCAGACTACCAACGACTTTGCGGCTAAGGAAGTGCTACCCCGCCTGGCCTCCATCGAGGCGAAGGACTTCGTCGTCATCCGCGATCTCTTCAAGAAGGCCGCCGATCTTGGCCTCTCTGCGGTTGACATTCCCGAGGAGTATGGCGGGCTGGGCATGGATAAGATCACGTCTGCCATCGTGGTCGAGAACTTCGGAAATAACGGCAGTTTTGGGACTGCATTCTCCGGCCACACCGGCATCGGGACGCTGCCGATTGTCTGGTACGGAACGCCTGCGCAGAAGGCGAAGTACCTGCCCAAGCTGGCG
>JAYVZU010000109.1:0-2266 GCA_043783075.1 Rhodanobacteraceae bacterium | reverse complement strand
CATCCTCACTATAGGGTCCGGGTGGGGGTTATTAATCCACCAACTAGGCGGGGGGTATCTGGTCAGCTACGCGGCGCTTGGGTTTTGCGGCTTCGGCGGCGACTTGCAGAGCCTCCAAAAGCAGCGGTGCGATGGACGACACGCTGCCGGCTCCCTGCGTGATGATGAGGTCACCAGGCTTGGCTCGGGAGACGACCGCTGCAATCGCTGCGGGGACAGAGGCCGCGTATTCGGCGGTGGCTCCCTTTTGGGCGGAGATCTCTGCGGCTAAGGCTGCGCCGGTGATGCCGGGGATGGGTTCCTCGCTGGCAGCGTAGATGTCGAGGACTTCGACAGAGTCTGCGGCTCCGAAGGCTCCGGCAAACTCGGCCATCAGGTCGCGGGAGCGGGTGTAGCGGTGCGGCTGGAAGATGACGTGGATCGCCTTGTAGCCGCACTCGCGGGCGGCCTGTAGAGTGGCGAGGACCTCGGTGGGGTGGTGGCCGTAGTCGTCGACGACAGTGACTCCGCCGATGTTGCCTTTGACCTGAAAGCGGCGGTCGACACCACGGAATGTGGCAAGGCCGGTGGCGATATCTTCCTTGGAAACACCGAGTTGGAGGCCGATGGCGACGGCTGCCGTGGCGTTCATCACATTGTGTTTTCCGGGGACGTTGAGCGTGAACGGACCGAGCAGGAGACCGTGGAAGTTGACCACGAAATTGGCGGGCTTGTCTGGCCGGTGCGGCAGCATCTGGAGGCGGAAGTCGGCGTCGGCGCTCTCGCCGTAGGTGTAGACCTTGCGGCGAACGCGGGGCAGGATCGCCCGGAGGCGCTCGTTGTCGACGCAGGCGGTGGCGGCTCCGTAGAACGGGAGGCGGTCCATGAACTCGACGAAGGCGTTTTCGACGTCTTCCATGCTGGAGTAGCAGTCCATGTGCTCGCGGTCGAGGTTGGTGATGACGGCGAGGATCGGCGAGAGCTTGAGGAAGGATCGGTCGCTCTCGTCGGCTTCGGCGACGAGATATTGGCTGGTGCCGAGGCGGGCGTTGGAGCCGAGGGCGTCGACGCGGCCGCCGACGACGACGGTGGGGTCGAGGTGACCGCCAGCCAGAACTGCGGCGATCATGGAGGTGGTGGTGGTCTTGCCGTGCATTCCGGCGACAGCGATGCCGTACTTCAGACGCATCAACTCGGCGAGCATCTCGGCGCGGAGGATGACGGGGATTTTGCGGGCGCGGGCCTCGATCACCTCTGGATTCGCTGCGCTGACCGCCGAACTGATGACGACGACGTCGGTGGCGGAGGCGTTGGCGGCGACATGGCCCTCGTGGATCGTGGCCCCGAGGGCGGCGAGGCGATCCGTTGCGGCGGACCGGCGGAGGTCGGAGCCGGAGACGCTGTAGCCCATGGTGAGCAGGATTTCGGCGATACCGGACATGCCGATGCCGCCGATGCCGATAAAGTGGACCCGCTGGGAGGGGGCAAGCAGGATGTGACCGGGTACGAACATCTTTCAACTCTATCAGCGCGCCACTTGATCACCGGGCCACTTTATCAGTAGGGAGCGAGTTAGCATCTTTTGGACGAATTGTGGGTCTAAACTACAGGTAGCCGCCCGTCAGGCCTCGCCACGGGCGGAGTAGAACGGAGAACTATGAACTTCGACGTAAATCGCCAGATGGACCCTCGGACCGGGACCTGGTCCACCACCATCGACGTACCCCGCGAGGGAACTGCGCCGCTGTTGGCTAAGGTGTTGGGGATTACCTCGCTTGGCTTTCTGATTACGGCTTTCGGCGTCGCGACTGCGCCGGTCTGGTCCGCGCTTCCGGGCGTGATCGCCGTGTTTGCTTTGATCTTTGCGATCAGCTTTGCGCGGAAGCAGAGTGCGGCTCTCGCGCTTGGGCTGTTCTATCTGCTCACCTACTTTATGGGGTGGGAGATTGGCCCGCTGATCCACCGGTACATGATCACGATTGGACCGTCGATTGTCTTCCAGGCGGCGGCGACGACCGGACTCGGCATGGCCTGCATGGGCATCGTGGCCTACCTGTTCAACATCAACTACCGGGCTGTTACGGGTATCGGGATGGCTCTGCTGCTCGGTGTGATTCTGCTTGGGCTGGTGAGTATCTTCTTCCACTTCCTGACTCCGGATACCTATTCCTGGATGATTCTGGGCGTATTTACGCTGCTGACGATCGGCGATTTCGCTCGGATTCGGGCGGGTGGCGATGGACAGTCGGCGGTCTCGCTGTCGCTGTCGATTTATCTGGATGCGATT
>JAYVZU010000108.1:0-6857 GCA_043783075.1 Rhodanobacteraceae bacterium | reverse complement strand
GGAGCGCTTCCTTGAATGAGTGGGAAGTTCGGATGAGTCGGGTTAATCAGGACGTTTTGCTCTCGCCCCTGCAGGACGACGCTCGGCACCATCAGGATCGCACTTCGCTGCTCCGCCAGCCATCGGTCGCCGAAGCGCCGGTGCGGTCTCAGATTGGCTGTTCCCCAGCTAGTCATCGTTTCCATCGAAATGTACTCGACGCTCAACTTGTCAGGAATGTCGATGACGATTACTCCGTGATATTTCGGCATGACCCGTAGATTGGCGTGAACCAAAACTTCCATGAGCGCCCCGGCATAAGTTTGCGCGGCGTAGGTGATCGCATGTCCCGGAGAGTTCCAGCGCCCGCCATTCAGCAGCGCCCCGGTGCCATCAAAGATAGGTCTACGCAGGTCGCCGACGCGAAAAGCTTGCATCAGGCAGGCAAACCATAGAACAAGCAATTGAGTATGTATTCCACCGACCGTGCTCCCAACTCCGTTGCCGCTGCAGCCAGTGGCGTTCGCCCATCCAACTCAGGATGAGGTTTGTTCATCCACTCACGAGCCAGGTCCAAATCGTCCCACACATACTCCGCATGAGCCATCACGCGCGCCAAACGCTCGGTCCGTTCGCTTGCCTGTCGCGACAAGCGTCCATTGGTCCGCTTCCACGTCGCGGAAGGTACGACCTGATCTCGCAACGTGCGCGCATCCCGTTCATTCAGCGCGATTCGAGAGACCACCCGAACTACCGACTTCTTGTCCAGACCGTGCAAGATTGCGCGATCCAGATCGGCTACCGAGTGAACATCCTGTTCGATCCCCAAAATGCCGGCAACAGCTTCCGTCGCGATCATGATGAACCCTGCGGTATCAGCATACCCTCAATGGAAGCTCATGTGAGCCTGAAAACTCTACTGCCCCAGAATCGGAACCCCGCCCAACTCCTGGCTAGCCGCAATCCGTTTCGCCCACTCCGCCGGACCCGTCTTATGCACACTCGTCCCCTGCGAATCCACCGCCACTGTCACCGGCATATCCACCACGTCGAACTCGTAGATCGCCTCCATGCCGAGATCCCCAAACGCCAGTAGCTTGCTATGTTTGATCGCCTTGGACACCAGGTAAGCTGCGCCACCCACCGCCATCAGGTAGACCGCGTGGTAGTCGCGAATCGCCTCAATCGCCGTATCCCCGCGCTCTGCCTTGCCGATCATCCCCAACAACCCGGTCTCTGCCAGCATCTGCCGCGTAAATTTATCCATGCGGGTGGCTGTGGTAGGTCCCGCCGGCCCAACAGCCTCGTCGCGCACCGCATCCACCGGCCCAACGTAGTAGATAAACCGCCCCGTCAGATCGACCGGAAGCTTCTCGCCCTTGTTCAGCATGTCCGTCATGCGTTTGTGAGCCGCATCGCGCCCCGTAATCAGCTTGCCGCTCAGCAGCAAAACCTCACCCGGCTTCCATGTCTGCACATCCGCACTAGTCACCGTATTCAGGTCCACGTGGCGAGCGGTAGAGACGTCATACGTTAGCTTCGGCCAGTTCTCCAGCGCCGGCGGGTCAAGGTAAACCGGCCCCGATCCATCCAACGTCAGGTGTGCATGCCGAGTCGCCGCGCAGTTCGGAATCATCGCCACCGGCAGGTTCGCCGCATGCGTCGGATAGTCCAGAATCTTCACATCCAGAACGGTCGTAAGCCCACCCAACCCCTGCGCCCCAATGCCGAGCGCATTCACCCCATCGTAAATATCGATGCGAAGCTGCTCGATATTTGTCTTCGGCCCGCGAGCCTTCAACTCCTGCATATCGATCGGGTCCATCAGCGCCTGCTTCGCCAGCAGCATAGCCTTCTCGGCCGTGCCGCCAATCCCAATCCCCAGCATGCCCGGCGGACACCAGCCAGCGCCCATCCCGGGTAAAGTCTTCAACACCCATTCCGCCACAGAATCCGACGGATTCAGCATCACGAACCGGCTCTTCGCCTCCGACCCCCCGCCCTTCGCCGCCACCGTAATGTCGATCTCCGCGCCCTTCACCAGCGACACCTCAACCACGCACGGCGTGTTGTCGACGGTATTCTTCCGGCTAAACGCAGGGTCTTTCAAAATCGACCCACGCAGCTTGTTATCCGGGTCCAGATACGCTCTCCGCACACCCTCGTCGCAGATCTCCTGCAGCGTCAGCGACGCCGAACTTCCGTCCGCATCGACAAGATGGACTTCCTGCCCCAGCTTGATGAAGATATTCACAATGCCCGTATCCTGGCAGATCGGCCGATGCCCCTCCGCGCACATACGCGAGTTAATCAGGATCTGCGCCATCGCGTCCTTAGCCGCATGCGACTGCTCCAACTCATACGCCTTCGCCAGGTTGGTAATGTAATCCACCGGGTGGTAGTAGCTGATGTACTGCAGCATGCCGGCGATGCTCTCGATAATGTCGTTCTGATTGATGGGGGTCATGGTGTCCTCAAACTTCGCCCCACCATGTTAGTCGTTCACGCCAATACTCAACAAATACGGCGGTATTCGCACAGCTCACGCACCCTAAACGTCGTCATTCTGGCAAAGCCAGAATCTCAGTATTTGTCGTTGGCGCCAGCTACCAGCTCAACCGATAAAACACCACCGCCTGCCGCGCCAGCAGCCCATTCAATATCACCGGCCCACTCGTCTTCCGCACCGTCGGCAACTCCACGCTCTCCAGTCCCGACGCCCGCTGCAACACCGCCATCTGCTCCGCCGACACATGCTCCGGGCTCCCCATCCCCAACCACGCCGCATGCGCATTCGAGTGGTGCGCATCCATCACAAACTTCTCCACATGAATCACCTTCCCCGGCACATTCGCGACCCGCATCGCCACCTTCGCATCCGGCACCGCCACATCCTCGTCGTGGTAATTCCACAACAGAATATCCACCGAATTCGAACCCCGCGTCGCAATCCCGCTAATATCCGGGTCCGCCCCAACGCTGTCCTTTTCGATATCCGCCACATCCTGCGCCCCATTGCTCGTCAGCGAAACCAGCGACCCCGAAAGCTTTCCGAACATCCGAAATACACTCATCACCGGCTTGTCGATCAAGCCCTCCGGCCCATCCGTCGCCAACTCACGAAACCCCGCAAAGTAAGGCTGATTCTCAAACTCAAACGCCCAGGTCACCGCGCCCTGCAGGTTCACGCCACGCAACCGCGCCAGCTCCGCCGACCGCGCCAGCATCTCCGCCACGCTCACACCATACAGCGGCCCATTCCGATACCCATTCTGCAAACCCTTGCAAGCCGCGCAGCCTTCTGGGTCTGTCTCCGACAAGATGATCGGCGTCCGCTTCCACTCCGGAAAACTCGCAATCGTCTTCATCCCAACGTCCGTCAGCGCAAGCTGCCGCCCCAGGTTCATCCGCACATGCCCCGGATCGCCCGCAACCATCGGCTGGATAAACCTCGGCGACCCCTTCGGGTGGTAGCTGATGAAGTCCAGCGGCGCACCCACCTTGCCCGAATCCGAATTCACCCCCCGCGAGCAGTGCTCCAGAAACAGACGCAGAAAGTTCTTATTCTCGCCCCCGCCCGTCACACCCGGCCCACCAACAACCGCCTTAGGCAGCACCTGCCGGATCGCCCCCGTCGTCACGTCGTACAGCTTCTCATACTCCTCCACCGTGCCGTGGAAGTAGGGAATATCCGGCTCATTCCACACCTCCCACTTCCAGGTATCGACATCCGCGCCATACCGTTCGTGTAGATGCGTCACATAAGCCACGATCAGCCCGCGCCACTTCGCGTAATCCTTCGGCGGATAAGCCCAGCCCGTAAAAATATCGTTCCCCGACTTCGGAAAATCATGCTGATAAGGCTGCGGCTTCGGTGACAAAGCCTCCGGCATAAAGCCCAGTTCCACCATCGGCCGCACGCCCGTCGCCTTCAGATTATCGAACAGCTTATCCGTAATCGCCCAGTCATACACCGGTTTCCCGTTCACATCTTCGGTGTAAACATTGGTCGATCCCCACTTCAACGCCGAAGTCCCGTCCCCGCTGGTCAACAAGTTATGCGGACGAAAGTACACCGGAACCCCCGGGTTCACCGCACTCAACTCGCCCAGCAGCTTCGTGCCGCCCGGCGCGTAACTGTAGTTCGGCTCATCCGCACCAAAGTAGTTCCACAAAGGCTGGTACTCGCCAATGACTTTCGCCGCATCGACGTCAATCTGAATCGGCTTCTGCGCACCCGCCAGCACACTCAACAACATCACCACCACAATCGATCTTCCGTCCATCGCCCGCGTCAACATAGCTGGACAATCATACCGGGTGCCATGAATGGCCTGCTCACTGGAGTGAGCTGAATTGCTCACATTTATTGGAGCGCCGCGAAGTACTCTGGACGTGATTCCAAGGCCAATGACCATATCCAACCCGGCGAATTTCCCGCCGCTTCTGCGACAGCAATAGGTTCTGCGCCCATGAACGAGGCCATCGCGCTCGTCCAGCACCAGCTCCAGAACCACGAGCTCCCCTGGCAGGCTCTGCTCGATTCCGCCGGAGAAGGCATCTGGGGCGTCGACCTCGACGGAGTCTGCACCTTCGTCAATCGAGCTGCGCTGCGAATGATCGGCTTCACCTCCGAAGAACTCGTCGGCCAAAACATGCACGACACGGTGCACCACCACTACCTCGACGGCGCCGATTACCCCAAAGACGGGTGCCTCATCAACGACGTCGTCTGGAACAAGAAGCCCTTTGCCAACCGCATCGACCACGTCTTCCGCAAAGACGGTACTTTCTTCTGGGCCGAGATGTCCGCCCAACCCATCGCCGATGGCGACCAGGTCAACGGAGCTGTCGTCACCTTCCGCGACGTCACCCTCTCCCACAAGGCCGAGGACGCCCTTCGCCGCAACGAGAAGCTAGCCGCCGCCGGCCACCTTGCCAGCTTCATCGCCCACGAAATCAACAATCCGCTCGAAGCCGTCATCAACCTCCTCTATCTAATTCACACCGCCGAAGGCCTGGAAGACGTCCGCGCCTACGCCCTCACGGCGGAGTCAGAGCTCGCCCGCATGGCCGATATCACCCTCAGACCCTGCGCTTCCATCGCCAGCAAACCGCAGCCGCCCCGGCCGACCTCAACGACACCATCCCCGCAGTCCTGCCACTCTGCGCAGCTCGATTCGCTTCCCGCAGAATCATCATCGCGCAACGCCTGCTTCCCACCGAAGCCCATGCTGCTCGAAGGCGACGTCCGTCAGGTCCTCAATAACCTCATCCGCAACTCGCCCTAACCATGCCGGTTGAACACCGTAGAATTCGCCTGGTCAATTGTCGTCATCAAAATCGTGTGGATGTTCACATGCTTCGGCCGAGTCGCCGCGTACACAATCGCATCCGCAACATCTTCCGGCTGCAACGGCGTGATGTTCTGATACAGCTTCTTGCCTTTATCCACGTCGCGAAACCGTACCTGGGCAAACTCCGTCTCTACCATCCCCGGGTCAATCGAGGTCGTACGAACCGGCTTGCCGATCAGGTCGATCCGTAGCCCTTCCATAATCACCTTCTCCGCCGCCTTAGACGCGCAATAAACCGCGCCACCGGAGTAAGTCTCTTTCCCGGCCGTCGAGCCCAGGCTGATCACATGGCCGCCACCCCGCTCAATCATCCCCGGCACAACATGCCGCGTCACATGCAGCAGACCCTTGATGTTGGTGTCGATCATCTCATCCCAATCCAGCGGGTCGTTCTCATACAGCGGCGTCAACCCGCGGCTAAGCCCGGCGTTGTTCACCAGCACTTCGATCGCGCGCCACTCAGCTGGCAGGTTCGCCAGCGTCTCATTCACCGCCATCGAATCCCGCACATCCATCCGGAACGTAAACACATCGGGGTCAGCGTCCATCGCCGATAGCTCCCGCGCCAGTTCCGCCAGCCGGTCGATACGCCGTGCACACAGCAGAAGCCGCGCACCCTGTTCTGCAAACGCCATGGCGGTAGCCCGCCCAATGCCGGAGCTGGCCCCGGTAATAAACACAATCTTGCCGCGAAGAGATTCCATAGTTCCTTTTCAGTAAGTGGTTGCCGCGATGACGTCTAGGCTCGTTTCAAATCTGATTCAGCGATAACGTTCGAGATCGCGGCATCGCTGAGCCCCTGCTTTCGCAAACTCTCCGTAAGGCGCATCACCGAAGAGCCATCCAGAAATTCAAGATCCTTGCGCAGTCCGTGTCCAATGTATGCCCGAATCAGCGCCAGATGGTTCGTACACCCCAACGCCGGCGCAACTTCCTTCAGGTCTTCAATCACGTCGTCCGGAAGCATCAGAGTGACGGGGGATGAAGGTCGATCTTTTCGCATTCGCAACGTCAAACGTTCTCGCATAGTCTTCATAGCTCACCCTTCCTATTCTGATACGCCGCGTTCTCTCTTGGAGTGACATCCCTCGCGGAGATAATTCGGATCAACCCGCCTTCCCGTTCGACATGCACTGTGAAAAGAATTCGCCACTGAAGTGTCCGGCCAATCGCTGCGGTCCGCGCTTCCTCATCCACACTTGCATCTTCGTACGCCAACATCGGGTCCAGAAATATTTCGACGGCAGTTTCAAACCGGACGCCATGTTTCATAAAGTTTATCGCGGCCTTGTCTTCTCGCCAGACAAACAAAATCCCGTCCAACTGAAAATACACGTCCATCGGTCAAAGTCTACACGCGTTACATCGTCGATTGACTATCTGGAGCGAATTTCCAATCGTGATACTCCTCTTCTTTCTTCTTGTTTGTCATCCCGGAGGGATCTGCTCCGGTCTTCCGCTCATTACCCGCAGAAAAATTCGCTCCAAGCGGCGAATGCGACCTCATGACAACAAAAGGGC
>JAYVZU010000107.1:0-2276 GCA_043783075.1 Rhodanobacteraceae bacterium | reverse complement strand
CGGCGCTTCCAAAACCGCCAACCTGCCGGACGGCCCATCCTTGCGGCGAGTCGTAGAGTGAGTCGGGCGTCGAGGTGGACACAGCTGCTGCGCGAGTCTGGAGGGCGTACGCGCTGACGATACGATCCTCAACGACAGAGAGGACGGATGGGTCGGCTGCAAGTTGGGCTCGAACTGACGATGCCGACTCCGCAGGAACCTGCACGATGCTGATGCCCACGGCTTCATGACGCTGGAGGAGGTGGCCCCCGGCGATACGGGCGCTACTTTCGGCGGTTCCGGGGATGGCTCCGTTGCGGTAGGTGACGATGAAGCGGCCGGGGACAGAGCGTCCGATGGGCGTCTGGCTGACTGCCGCTGCGACGAGAACAGTGAGGAACGCGAGGGTGCGGATGAGGAAGTAGCGGAGCATATGTGGCGTTCACCTCGGGAGGCTTTCTGGGCCTGATTGCTGCATCGGCGAGGGGCTGGAGGAAGGGCAGACAGCGGATAAACGACGCTGGTACGAAGGTCAGATGACCTTTGCTGGGGCGTGAGGCTTTCGTGGGATTGGAATCTGGCGAGGTGTAAGTCTGACAGGGAGCGGGCGAAGGTGATAAAAACGGATAGAGGATTCTGAGTGGCGCGTCAGGCACAAAGCGAGGTTGCGATCAGGAAGAGCAGCGGCACGACCACGCCTTTTGCAGGAGTAGAAGCTGGGCAGCTAACACCGGCTCAACTGATTGAGTTCTATCGGCTGATGTATCTTTCGCGGCGGACGGATGATCGCGAGATCGTGCTGAAGCGGCAGCAGAAGATCTTCTTCCAGATTTCCTGCGCGGGCCATGAAGCTCTGCTGGTTGCGGCTGGGATGGCGATGAAGCCGGGATACGACTGGTTCTTTCCGTACTATCGTGATCGCGCAATCTGCCTGACGCTGGGCAATACGGTGGAGGAGCAGCTGCTGCAATCGGTGGGCGCTGCGAGCGATACGGCCAGCGGCGGGCGCCAGATGCCGTCGCATTGGTCGAGCAGCAAGCTGAATATTGTGACGCCATCGAGCGCGACCGCGACGCAGTGTCTGCACGCGATTGGCTGCGCGGAGGCGGGGCGATATTTTTCCAGCCGTCCGGAATCGGCGAAAAATGTTGCGGGCGATTACCGCGAGTTCAAGAATGTGAAGTTCCACGGCGACGAGGTGGTGTACGTCTCGATCGGCGAGGGTTCGACGAGCCAGGGAGAGTTCTGGGAGTCGTTGAATACGGCGTCGAACTCTAAACTGCCGGTGGTGTATGTCGTTGAGGATAATGGGTATGCGATTTCCACGCCTGTTGAGGCAAATACTCCGGGTGGGAATATCTCGCGGCTGATTGCGAACTTCCCGAACTTCCACTTTGCCGAGGTGGATGGGACAGATCCCATCGCAAGCTACGCGGCGATGGTGGAGGCGGTGGCATACTGCCGCGCGGGTAATGGACCGGCGCTGGTTCATGGGCATGTGGTGCGGCCGTACTCGCACTCCATGAGCGAGGATGAGCGGGATTACCGGATGCGCGAGGAAATTGAAGCCGACGCGTTGCGCGACCCGATCTCGAAGATGCAGGTGTGGCTTCTGCGCGAAGGAATTCTGGATGCGGACGGGATCGACGCGCTGGAACGCAAGGTGGACTGCGAGGTTCAGGAAGCCGCGGATCGTGCAGTTGCGGCGGCGTTCCCGACGGTCGACTCGATTCTGAAGCACCAGTATTCGGAGGATTTGAAGCCGACAGATGCGCGGTTTGACGTGGCTCCGCAGCCGACGGGCGAGACGAATGAGCGGACGATGGCGGACCTCATCAACACCTGTCTGCGCGACGAGATGCGGCGGGACGAGCGGATCGTGGTCTTTGGCGAAGATGTCGCCGACGCGACGCGGGTTGAGGCGCTGAGGGATAGCAAGGTGAAGGGCAAGGGCGGCGTCTTCAAGCTGACGTCGGGTCTGCAGACGGAGTTTGGTAGCGACCGGGTTTGGAATTCGCCGCTTGCTGAAGCGAATATCGTTGGCCGGGCGATTGGCATGGCGGTGCGCGGGATGAAGCCGGTGGTCGAGATTCAGTTCTTCGACTACATCTGGCCTGCGATGCACCAGATGCGCAATGAGCTGTCGGTGATCCGGTGGCGGTCGAATGGCGACTTCAGCTGCCCGCTGGTGATGCGGGTTCCGATCGGCGGCTATCTCACCGGCGGCTCTATCTATCACTCGCAGTCGGGCGAGAGCATCTTCACGCACACGCCTGGGGTTCGGGTGGTGATGCCGT
>JAYVZU010000106.1:0-20486 GCA_043783075.1 Rhodanobacteraceae bacterium | reverse complement strand
TTTTGCGAGTGGCCACAAGGGTAGATAGAGATAGCGAATATAGATCCGATGCTGTCATCCTCGTTCTCCTACTTATTATTTGTGAGATGCCTGGGCCGCAGCGGCATATCCAGCCATAGTTCCAATGTCGCTATAGAGCTTGCCAAAATTGATAGTCGAAGACTTATCGGTTGCAAGTTGCGTAAATGCCGTGTGTAGGCTCTTAATTGCTGCGACAGCTCCATCAGCACTCTCCAGAATTACTTCTTTCCGTATGTATGCTTCCCGATTTGCAATCCATGCGCTGGGCAATGGACCGGGTGTTACATAGGGATCCAAAACATTTGCTGACTCCTGCAACTGAAGGGAGGCCGAGAGGGAGTCATTGAGCTCCGCGCTTAGAGCCTCGATCGCTGCTTGCTGTAGTGTCAACGCTCTATCGATAACCGGCGCAGACATCTTGAGCTGCTTGTCGAGTGCTTTTACTTCATAGTGGGTTACGACAAGTTGCGTAGGCAGGCCAATAAAATCCTTAACATTTTTTCCGGCGAAAGAAACCTTCTCAATCTCTGGGTTGAAGGTGTTGATCGAGTCCAGCTGTGAATTCAGCGATGTGACTGCGGCCGCTGAGGCCTTTCCATTCGTCAACTGAGTCATTGCCGCAAAATATGCGCCAAGTAGATTGGCATGTGCATTTAGTTTCTGAAGATTACTGAGATATGCCTTGAGCGTCTTATCGTCTTGCGCAAGATCTGCTCGAAGGATCCTGGCATTCTCTGCCAGGTGCGCGGCATCTTGATTTGTCCGGGCCTTAACGAACGTGGCGGAATCGGCCGCAATAAATGCAGAACCAACGTCTGCGGTGAATGTTTGAAATATCGCGACGTATGCTGTGCCCGCCGCTGCAAAGGCGCCAAATTGAGCGAGTCGATCGGTATCGCAGCCAATCAGAGAGAGCGTAGTGAGTAGCGCGACATGGGCCGTGAGCTTTCGTCTGTTCATACAGGAACTCCTTCCAGCCGAGCTGGCGATTATCCGGCTGAACGCGATCCCTGAGGCAAGTCTTCTTCAGCTATCTTGCGGCTCCAATGAGAGATGCTGCATTTGCTGACAGCTAGATATCGCACAAATCCTAGCATGGATTTGGAGTGGGTTGCTTATTTCTAAAATAAGAATCCCCTCAAACGCCTTTCGGTGTTCGAGGGGGATTGTTGTGAATGATTGTTTTTTAGTAGCTGCGCACCCATTCGACGATAGAGCGCACCGCAATGCCGGTCGGCCCCTTGGGCAGCCATGGCTTCAGCTCCTCGTTCCACGCGCAGCCTGCAATGTCCAGGTGAATCCACGGTGTATCTCCTGCGAACTCCTTCAAAAACATGGCCGCAGTGACTGCTCCGGCGGCTCGGCCACCGGTGTTCATAATGTCACCGATCTGGCTCTTGATCTGGTCGCGATAGTCGTCGGTGCAGGGAAGTCGCCAGAATTTCTCGCCTGACTTCGGGATGCCTGCCATAAACTTCTCACAGGTCGAATCGTCGTTGGAGAATAGCCCGACATTGTTGTAGCCCAGCGCGACGACACATGCGCCGGTGAGTGTCGCAGCGTCGATCAGGTGGGTACAGCCGAGGGTCTTCGCGTAGTGTAGGCCGTCAGCCAGCACCAGCCGGCCTTCGGCATCGGTATTAATGATTTCTATAGTCTTGCCGCTCATCGCGGTGACAACATCTCCCGGTTTGAATGCCTTTCCATCCGGCATATTCTCCGCGGAACAGACTATCCCGATGACCTTCACCTTGGGCTTCAGCGCGGCAATCGCCTGCATCGCGCCGATCATCGCGGCGGAGCCAGCCATGTCGTATTTCATCTTTTCCATACTGTCGGCCGGCTTGATCGAGATGCCGCCGGTGTCGAACGTGATGCCCTTGCCGACCAGGCCCATGACGGGTCCATCCTCCGCGACTCCACCCTCGGGCGTGTAGGTCATGATGATCAGGGCAGGTGGCTCCGCCGAACCTTGTGCGACTGCCGCGAACGCACCCATTTTAAGCTCGGTCAGCTTCGGAGTAGAGAAGACTTCGCAGGCCAGGCCCGCAGTGTCACACATCGCTTTCGCACGAATGCCGAGTTCAGTAGGCGTAAGAATGTTGCCGGGCTCGTTGACAAGCGATCGTGCGAAGTTCTGTGCACCGGAGAAGATGAGACCTTCGCTGCAGCCCTGCTGAATCTCACTCTTGGTAAGTGCTTCGGCATCTTTGGCCACTAGCGTCAGAGTGTAGACGGACAGATTCTTGCGGTCGCTGCGATAGGTGTCCCACTCCGGTTCGGCAATCTCGGAGCCTTCAATCAGGGCGCGAGCAGTCATAACGCAGGGCAGGTTTTCCAGGTGCTCGTCAGAGAGGGCGTGGTCCTCGGGAAACGCGATCGCCATCTCGCGAATGCCGCGCGGCTTGGCAGCCCGGATTGCCGTACCGGCACCTTTGCGGACTTCGTCAACTGAGAGTGTCTTGGCCTTGCCCAAGCCGACGATCAGCAGGCGCTCGGCTTTCAAACCGCTGGGGGCGTGCAGCAGGAGGGTTTCCCCCAGGCCAGCCTTGAATTCCCCGGAGAGGATAAATTTTTCCGTGGCCTTAGTCACCGCGTCAGAAGTGGTGAGCAGAACCGGGATCGGGTCGGAATCCTTGCCGGTGGTGATATCGACCGCGAAAACTGCAAGCATGGGCGTGGCGAACTGCCCGGCATCCTGAAAAACTACCTTGGTATCCATGCCCCTATCCTAAATTGGTCTGAGCGATGGTGGGAGAAAAGCAAGGCGGAACTCGGATCAAAGTGATCAGAGCGGGATCAAAACAAGCAAAAGCGTTTTGGATATAAATCTCGTACTTATACTCTTGATCCTGGTTCCGCCTTGCTCTGGCTTTTCGCTTTTCGACTATCGACGCTGGCTGCGAGCCACAGCGGCCTTAGCCTCGTTGTCGGCTTCGCGTTTACGCTCGGTAGCGCGCTTGTCATACTCCTGTTTGCCCTTGGCCAGGGCGATCTCGCACTTCACGCGGCCATTGCGGAAGTAAAGTCGAACTGGGATTAGCGTGAAGCCCTTCTGCTTCGATGCAGCTTCCAGTTGGCGAATCTCCTTGCTGTGCAGCAGCAGCTTCCGCGTCCGAAGTGACTCGTGATTCATCGCGTTTCCATGAGAAAACGGTCCAATGTGGGCGTTCAGCAGGAAACACTCGCCATCTTTCAGCAGGCCGTAGGCGTCCTTCAGGTTGGCTTTACCTTCGCGGATCGATTTCACTTCGGTGCCACGCAGCGCGACTCCAGCCTCGAACTTGTCGGTTAGAAAGTAGTTGAAGCTGGCGGACCGATTGAACGCGGCGTCGCGCTTGCCCGCTGCTACCGGGTCGCGGTCCTTCTCCTTCACGGCCGGCTTTGGCGCGTGGGCAGGAGTCGTGATTGTCATTGAGCGAGCCATCGAATCTTCAATCTTAACATGGTTAGTCGCACCGAAAAGTTCGCGGCTGCGGTGTGGGTCGGAATCGAAGTGGTAGGATGACCCCAAGAGTTCGCTCTTCCAATCCTCTAAGGAAAAATTCCAATGTGCCTTCGATTCTCTCGATCGCTGATCTTATGTCTCTGTGCATCCATGGCCTGGTCGCAACAGGCTCCGCAGCCTGCCGCCGCTCCGGCCACACCCGACCCGGTTGGCGTCCTGGTGGGGCGTCTGGACCTGACAAAGTACAAGGCGACCATCAAAGGACTGACGCAGTTCGGCGATCGACGCCAAGGGACCGACCGGAATCGCGCCGCGATCGACTGGATTGAGGCGCAGCTAAAGAGCTACGGCTGCACCAACACGGAGCGCATCCACTATAACTATGTAGTCCCGCCGCCTCGCACACCCGGTGGTGGCGCTGGCCGAACGCCTGTCGACTCGACCGCCGGCCCAGGTGGTTCGCGCAAGCGGGGCAATATATATCCGGACACTGTTAATAGTGACCCGATGAAGCAGCCAGACGTAAAGCTGCGCGAACTCAACACGCAGCCTTCGGCCGACGGACCTCGTGAAGAGGTGTACTGCACCAAGGTCGGATCGAAACATCCGGACCAGATGTACATTCTTGGCGCACACATGGACGGCATCGGCTGGGGCGAAGCTGCCAACGACGATGGCTCCGGCACAGCGCTGGTCATGGAGCTGGCCCGAATCTTCAGCAATCCCGATGTCACAACCGATGTTTCGATCCGGTTCGCCCTGTGGAATAACGAGGAGACCGGTCTAAACGGGGCAGCAGCCTACGCCGATCAGCGCAAGGATTTGCAGGGAATCGAATCGCCGGCCGGGTCCGGAAAGTATCCCGAACCGAAGTGGCTGGGGATGATCCAGCACGACATGATGATGTTCGATCACGGAATGCCACACAAAGACGGCACCATGAGCAAGCAGCAGCGTCCAGAGGCGGACGTCAACATCGAATATCAGGCGACGTCGAAGTTTGCTGACGCCGCAATGGTGATGGCGCATAAATTCCAGCTGGCCGATGACAAGTATGCGACCGACTACCCGGCCAATGTGGGGCCGCACATGACGAACACCGATTCCACGCCATTCATGAACCTGACGCCTTCGCTCAGCCTCCGGGAGGTCGAGCGTGGCGCGCAGATGGGAGCGGGCTGGGATCCACAACACCACCAGCCGACCGATGTCTACTCGTTCTACAACGACGACGACTTTCGGCTCGGCTTGAATGCGGCTCAGGTGACCCTCGGGGCGATTGGGCAACTCGCCGGGGCGGCGATTACGAAGTAGGTGGAGATGGTCGATAGATCATTTGGGGAGGTGGCACGGGAATTCCCAAATCGGGTCGCCTCACCCAACGCCCTCGCCGGCGTCTAAACCTCAAGCGCAACGAACCCTTGTGGTGCGATAGTGTTATATCCGTCGTGTGCATCTTTCTAGTGCGATTTCAGTTAACCCACCAGTGAGCTGGCCGTGGACTTATTAGTTTTATCTAAGCTGTTAGTTGTAAGAGGCTTAAGGTGACCCGAATGGTATACTTGCCAGAGCCAAGTGCTCTAGCATGCACCGATGCAGACGGCATAATTTCGCAACAAACATCAGGTCATTCCGCATCTGAAGCTGCCAGTGAACGCCAACAGCATCTCTCGGGCCTTATAAGTGTTAGTGCACAGAAAGCGAACAAATCCAGCATGAGCCGTGGGCATTCTTTCCTCAGCGTAGCAGCCGCCTCCCTCAGCACCACGGCCTCCAAGCTGCCCCGGCGTATCGCCATTTGCACACTAGCTATTATTTGTTTTGCCAGCATGGCGACCGTCGTGCCCACTGCCCATGCGCAGTCTGCGGCAAGTTGGAGCAAGCGCGGAGCTGAGGCTGAAGTCCGCGAAGACTACGACGCAGCGTTCGAGGCCTACAAGCAGGCGCACGCCAAAAGCCCCAAGGATCTCCGCTATCGAGCGCACTATGAGCGGATGCGCTTTCTCGCCGGAACCCAGCACATCGATCGCGGTCGTATCCTGCGGCAGAGCGGCGACTACGCCGGCGCAATCACGCAGTTTATGCGCGCCGCAGAGATTGACCCCTCCAATCAGGCCGCGCAGCAGGAGATCGAGCGAA
Organism: Rhodanobacteraceae bacterium; assembly: GCA_043783075.1. GTDB lineage: Bacteria > Acidobacteriota > Terriglobia > Terriglobales > Acidobacteriaceae > Edaphobacter. Next base: position 14,878 of record JAYVZU010000106.1, on the reverse strand, counting down.
CGCAGCGCGACCAGCCGCCGCCGCAGCTAACTGGCGCAGCTGCAGTTGCCGCTCGCGAACAGATGTCGCAGCAAAAGGCAACGCTGGACAGCATCAACTCCATCGCCGGGCCCATTGAGCTGAAGCCGGTTTCAAACGAGCCCATCACGCTCCACATGGTCGAGGACGTGAAGGTGATCTACCAGGCAATTGGTAAGGTTGCTGGGCTGAATGTTCTGTTTGATCCCGATTACGCGTCCAAGCGCATCCCGGTGGATTTGACCAACGTCTCCCTTTCGGAGGCGTTGCGGATTGTGGGAACGATCGCTGGCACGTTCTACAAGCCGGTGACCGCAAACACGATCTTCGTAGCCCAGAACACCCGCACCAAGCGGACCGACCTCGACGAACTTGCTGTTCAAACCTTCTACTTATCCAACTCCTCGCAGCCGAATGACGGCAACGAAATCCTGACCGGGCTTCGCCTGCTTCTGGACCCCACCGTAAAGCTCTACCTGGTGCCCAGCCAGAACGCGATTGTGATGCGCGCCACGACTGACCAACTCTTGCTGGCGCAGAAGCTGATCAACGACTTCGACCGCGCTCGCCCTGAGGTGGTGGTTGACGTGGCGGTGCTCGAAGTCAACCGCGACAAGATTCGCAACCTCGGCATTACATTACCGACATCCTTCGGAATCGCCCCGAAAATTCCCACGTCATCCACAACATCCACTTCGACGACGACTTCAAGCACCACGAGCAGCGATCTGACACTCAACAATCTCGCTCACCTGAACGCCAATGACTTTGCCGTCACGGTTTCCGGCGGTACAGTAAACGCGCTGCTCTCCGATACCGACACGCGTGTTCTGCAAAATCCCCGCATCCGCGCGACCGATGGCCAGCGGGCGACACTAAAGATCGGGCAGAAGATTCCCGTAGCAACCGGTAGCTACAACGCGGGTGTTTCCACCGGCGTCGCCAGCATCGGCGTACAGACGCAATTTACCTACCTCGATGTCGGCGTCAATATAGACATCACCCCAAGCGTTCACTATGACCGCGAAGTCTCGCTCAAGACCAAGGTCGAGGTCTCCCAGCAGAACGGGTCGGTCACGATTTCGGGTGTCACAGAGCCGATCATCGCCCAACGCGTGCTGGAGCAGGTGATTCAGCTCAAGGATGGCGAGCCGTCCATTCTGGCTGGCATCGTAACCAAGCAGGACAATAAAAGTGTCTCCGGAACCCCCGGCCTCGGCGAGCTTCCGTTCTTCAAATTCTTCTTCAGTACCCAGAATAAGGAAGTCCAGCAGGACGAGATTGTCTTCCTGCTGATCCCGCACATCGTTCGTGAATCTGTTCTGACGCGCCTGAATACTGCCATCATCGACACCGGTACAGGGGCTTCGATCGAATTGCGCCGCGACGAGACTTTGAAGCCGCCGGTCGCCGCCGATCTGCCCAACTCCAATGCGGATCGTTCCGTCACGCAGACCACCGCCGCGAACGCCGCTTCGGCCGCCCTGCAGCAGATGCATCAGCAGGCCGCGCCACCCGCACCGGCCCCGGCCGCAGCACCTCTGGTCACGACCCCGGTTCCGACAGCGAATATGGCACCTTCGGGAGCCGCCTTCGGGTCCGGCGTCATGGTTTCGGTCACTCCGCCGGTTTCGAACCAGCCGGTCGGCAGCACCTTCCAGGTGAACATTATGTTGTCTGGCGGAGAAGATATCTACTCTGTGCCCATGCAGCTTCAGTTTGACCAGCACGTTCTGCAACTGGTGAATGTGGATGCCGGCGATCTACTAAAGCGTGACGGCAAAGAAGCCACGGTTGCGCACCGTCTGGACGACAATGGAATGCTGACCATTGCCGCTACCCGACCGCCGGGCGCCAAGGGCGTTACGGGGCAGGGAACGGTCTGCACCCTCACTTTCAAGGCTGCGGTAGCCGGTGACGCAATCATCAGCTTCGTCAGGGTCGGCGCAAAGAATAGCGCGCAGACGGCGATCGCTGCGGGTAGCAATTCGGCAGTCGTCCACGTCAAATGAGTATGTTTTGGGCTAACGCAAACCCGAAGGTTAGGCGGCGTAACGCGGCTCACGTTCTCCGCCAGGACTCCGGGTTGACGCTGGTCGAACTTGTGGTCACCATTGCGATTGTCAGTATTCTGGCCGGGGCAGCAATTCCGGTGGCAAGGTTTCAGGTGAAACGCGAGAAGGAACGCGAGCTCAAGCGCGAGCTCTGGGAGATGCGAGACGCAATCGACCACTATTACGACGCAGCAGCGAAGGGTGCGTTCCAGACCAAGGCCGATTCGCTGAACTATCCGCCCGATCTTGATACGTTGGTCGAAGGCGTCGATGTACAGACCAAGCATGTACGGTTTTTGCGTAAGATTCCCATTGATCCCATGACTGGAACCGCAGAGTGGAATTTGAAATCGAACCAGGACGACGCCGATTCAGATTCATGGGGTGGACAAAATGTCTTCGATGTCCACAGCAAAAGCACGGGAACGGCACTAGACGGGTCGAAATACAACACATGGTAACGAAGCCCACAAATCGGGATTCAGGCTTCACGCTGATCGAATTGATGATCGTCATGATGATCATTGGAATTCTAGCGACTATCGCCGTACCGTCTTACACCGCGAATGTAAAGCACGCTCGCGAGGCGGTCTTGAAAGAAGATCTGCATACCATGCGATCTGCCATTGATTCTTATACTTACGACAAGCAAAAAGCTCCGCAGTCATTGGATGATCTCATCCAATCGGGCTATCTTCGAGAGCTTCCGAAGGACCCGTTTACGCAGCGAACGGACACCTGGCTGCCGTCCGAGGGGTCGGCACTGACGTCGCTGGACGAGACCCAGGGCGGTATCGACGACGTCCATTCGGGATCGCAGCAGGTCTCGACCGAGGGAACTACGTACAACACTTGGTAGACGGTGTTACCTGCGGCGAAAAAATGCGTCTAAACTAGCGTAGAGCTGAGTCCGAATTGCAGGGTTTCAGCTCACTGGAACAGGAGTTCCCCATGCGTCATCTTTACCAACTCGGTCTTGTCGCTGCACTATCGCTCCCCCTTGCAGCGCTGGGCCAGACTCCAGCGGCTACTCCAGCTCAGAGCGACGCTATCCAAACAAATCCTGCGGACGACACAGCAAGCAACCGTACCCCGTTGCCAAAGCCCAGTGCCACCAAGGCTCCTACCGCCGCCAAGTCTGATAACAACAAGGTTGCGGCGAACGGCAAGACGAAGAGTGACTCCATCCCATCGCCAGGCGAGGAACTCAATCCGCATATCAAGGTGGGTAGCGAGGACGACGTCAACGCTATCGGGACGCGCAACATTGGCGGTCGCGGAATAGGGAACTGGTACTCGACCGACTGGGAGATTCGCGTCGGCAAATCGTACTCGATGGAGATTGAAAAGTCGGCCCACATGGTGACTGACCCCGTTATCGTCGAATATGTAAACCGCGTCGGCCAGAATCTGGTCAAGAATTCCGATGCCAAGGTCCCGTTCACCATCAAGGTCATCGATTCGGACGAGATCAACGCCATGGCTCTGCCAGGCGGGTTCTTTTACGTCAACTCCGGTCTGATTTTGAACTGCGATGAAGAGGCTGAGCTGGCAGGCGTTATGGCGCATGAGATCTCTCACGTCATTGCCCACCACGCCGCGCGGCAGCAGACGAAGATGAACTACGCGCAAATCGGCTCGATTCCGCTGATTATCATGTCGCAGGGAAGCTGGACCGGCTACGGCATCTACGAAGCGGCGCAGCTTGCGATTCCGCTGACTTTCCTCAAGTTTTCGCGCGGCGACGAGGCCGAGGCAGACTTTCTGGGCGTCCAGTACATGTACAAGGCGGGGTACGATCCGCAAAGCTTCGTGACCCTGTTCGAGAAGCTCGACGCGCTCGAAAAGCACAAGCCCGGCACGCTGGCCAAGGCCTTCTCCGACCATCCGCAGACTCCGGATCGCATCGCGCACTCCGAAGATGAGATTGCAACGATTCTGCCAGCCAAGCCGGAATATATCGTCACAACAAGCGAGTTCGACGAGGTAAAGTCACGGCTGGCGCGGATTGAAAACAAGCGCAAGATCAACGACAAAAACGGTGGCAACAAGCCAACCCTGCGCCGCGCCGGTACCGGCGGGACCACACCTGACCCGAGCAACACCGGCGATGACCGCCCCACGCTCGGACGTCGCAACTAAAACCTTGTGTTTGCACCACCAGAAAGGCCCGGAAATTCCCGGGCCTTCCGTGTTTCAGGCCGCTCAACCGCACACGACATGTACCATCCGCGATAAACTAAGGCACACATGATTTGCAAACTGCGTCTCCCGCTCGTCGTCCTTGCCTCCGCCCTTGCAGCCTTCACCTCCGCAGCTCACGCTCAGGGTGGCGTGTATGCGACGTTCACAGTCGAACGGATGAGCGGCATCAAGTCGTCGCCAATTCTGCCGGCTGGCATCGCCTACAACGACTCGGTAAACCCGCTCGGCTTCACCGGCGGTGCCTACTACGACTTCAAGAGCTTCGGCCCGGTCCGCGTCGGACTCGACCTTCGCGGCTCGTCCGTCAACACGCAACGTGGCGCTCAGTCCAGCTCTGACGGCGCAGGCGCGCACATTTTCTCCGCGCTCGGTGGTGTTCGCCTCAGCTTCCACACGCCCGTGAAGTACATCAAGCCCTACGTCGAAGGCGCTGCCGGTATCGGCCGCACCAACTATGGCGTTCTATCCAACTCGAGCATCAATACCTACGTGACACCCGGCGTCCAGACGCTCTCAAACCTCGAATACCACGGGTATGTCGGCGTCGACGTGCCGTTCGCTCCGTTCGCGGACTGGCGCATGTTTGAGGTCGGTTACGGCGCGGTGAACAGCTTCGGCAACGCCTCGCACACCTATCCGATCATGTCGGTCAGCAGCGGAATCGTCTTCCACCTCCCCCGCTAAGGCTGGTTTTTGAGCATCCCGCGCCCGGATTTCAAGGCGCGGGGCAAACCACGATAAAATAGGCGTATGCGCACCCAGAACACCGGCTACACCGATACCCACGCCTCCTCCGGCCTCGACCACCCCTTCCCCTCGATCGACGTCTGGGAGAATCAGTTTCCCGGCTACGAAATTCTGATCGACGACCCAGAATTCACCTCAATCTGCCCCAAAACAGGCCTCCCGGACTTTGGCGTCCTCACGATTCGCTACATGCCCCGCAAGGAGTGCATGGAGCTGAAATCGCTGAAGGAATACCTGTTTGAGTACCGCAACCTCGGCATCTTTCAAGAAAATATCGTCAACCAGGTGTTGAACGATGTAGTCAAAGCCACCGACCCGGTCTGGGCAATCATCAAGGGAGACTTTCGGCCGCGAGGCGGAATTTCAACGACGGTGATTGCGACCTATCCGCGTCCGGAAAACCCTCCACCGCCGTCCAGCTAGCCCCCCCCAATAGCCCTTGTCATCCTTCGCGAAACGGAGGACTCGCTTCTATTTGTCATTCCGCAGCGCAGCGGAGGAATTTGCTTCTTCCGTTGCTTGTTCTTTCCAATGCTAAGCTCAGAGCGATGGAGACTCAGGCAGCCCAGAAGGCATTCGACAAATTCGTCAGCTGGTATACCTCCGAGAAGCAGTTCTCCGCGATATCCTGGGACAATCTTGAGGAGGTTCAATTGCGCCTCAAAGAGAATCTCGAGCCAGCATTTCAACTGCGGCAATTAAATCCATTTGCGTCATTTCCGCCATTCAGAGGCAGAATCTGGAATAGTGGCGGATTGATCCCCTATAGCGTAAGGCCATTCCGTAATCTAAGTTTCATTCTCAGCGAAACATCGTCAGGAACCCGCCTTGATGGAACTCTGGAACTGAGGGCGCGCAGGTACGCCATCATCGTCCCTGCTGTCTATGTTTGTTTTGTACTTTTTGGTGCAATCACCGGCAGTATCCCATTCAACGGACTTCCGCAATTGATATTGGGTTCTGTTAGAATATTGTTGTTCGTGCGTTTGAACCTAATGGTCAGCACCTGGTTCAGCAGGCGAGGTGAAGCGAAGTTCCTCGAATGGGTGGATAGGGCAATCCAGCCCGCTAAAATCCCATCTCCGTCAGCCCCGGCCAGCCAATCGGCCTCGGCCCCAACTCCCACCGAAGTCTTCTTTCAACCTCGGAGATCTGTAGATCGTTGATGCTGGCCTCGCGCCGTTGCATCAGTCCGTTCTCGTCGAACTCCCAAAGCTCGTTTCCGAAGCTCCGCCACCACTGGCCGCTGGCATCGTGGCTCTCGTAGACGAAGCGGACGGCCATACGGTTCTCTCTAAAACCCCACAGTTCCTTGCATAAGCGATAGTCAAGTTCGCGGTCCCACTTGCGTTCCAACAGGCCGACGATGTCCTCGCGGCCCACAACGAACTCGTTTCGGTTCCGCCAGCGACTATCGACCGTATAAGCCAGAGAGACACGTTGCGGATCGCGGGTGTTCCATGCGTCCTCCGCTTTGCGCACTTTTTCGATGGCGGTTTCGGGTGTGAATGGTGGTACAGGCGGTCTTTGGTCAGGCATCGGGAATCCTCGCAAGCATCATCCTACGCTCGCCTGCTATCCTCCCCACAGATGGCTACTGCGACTGCTCCTGCCCGCGCTTCCTCCCCCTCCCCTGTCGCCGGTGCGACGCTCGCCTTCGGCCTCCTCACAGCCCTCAACTTCGTCAACTACATCGACCGGTACATTCTGCCCGGAGTCCAGGAACTGGTGAAGAAGGAGTTCCACGTCACCGATTCGGCCATCGGGTCGATCACGTTCTGGTTCTTCCTGACGTATATGCTGTCCGCGCCCCTGACCGGTTGGCTGGGAGATCACTTCCCCCGCAAGCCGCTCATCGTGTTCTGTGCCATTGCGATTAGCCTGGTGAACCTGCTAACTGGAACGGTGCATGTCTTTGATTCGCTGCTGTTTCGCCATGCCATTCTGGGTATCGGCGAAGCCAGCTTCGGCATCTACGCGCCGGTACTGTTATCGGATTACTACCCCGAGGAGCAGCGCAACCGCGTCCTCACCCTGTTCTATACGGCGATACCCGTCGGCGCGGCGATCGGCTACCTGATGGGCGAGGTCATCGGCTCGAAGTATGGCTGGCGGATGCCGTTCTATGTCTCCGCCGTGCCCGGTATGATCATCGGCGTGCTCATGCTGTTCTTCCTCAAAGAACCAAAGCGGGGTGGCAGCGAAGTCGTCGCCAAACCCGCAGCAGATGCCGAGCCAGCCGCAAAGGTCGGGAGTCTGCGATTGATTGCGCAGCTTGCCGTGAATCCCCGCTACATGTACGCGACGATGGGAATGGCCATGACTGTCTTCTCGCTAGGCGGAATTTCGGCCTGGATGCCGTCGTTTCTAGAGCGCGGCGGCCTATCACCCACCAAGATCGGCATCATCTTTGGAGCGATTGTCGCGGGTGGCGGTCTGGGCGGCACGGCGGTCGGGGGATGGATCGCACAACGCTGGCTCAAGACGAACCATCGTGCGCTGTACCTGGTGTCGGCCTGGTCGGCTGCAGCAACCGTCCCACCGGCACTGCTGTGTTTCTTCGGCCCTCACGCAACTATGCTGCCTGCGCTGGCCTTTGCCATGTTCTTCATCATGATGGGTACCGGCCCCCTGAATGCCGCGATTATCAACTCGGTGCCGCCGTCCATTCGCTCCTCAGCGCTGGCCATCGAACTGTTGCTGATTCACTTGTTCGGCGATACGCCGTCACCAAAGATCATCGGAATTATATCCGACCACTCCAACCTGGCGTTTGGCCTCGGAGCGACCCTGGTGACGATGGTGTTTGCATCGGTACTGCTGTTTATCGGCGCACGCTATGAGCGGCGCGAGAGCGTTGTTTTCGAGGCCTAACCGCTACTTCAACTTCGGTGGCTCGGCGCGGAAGGCCGCGAAGGTCTCGGTCAGCGCATCTTTCGTAGAGATAATCGGCTTCCATCCGATGCCCTTCAACTTGGCGTTCGAGAACCGGTTTCCACCCCACATAACCCGCGTCTTATACGGCGTAAAGATGGCTGGCAGCTGGCCTTTGGAGCGGGTGCTGTACCGTTCGATCAGGCGCGACAGCATCATCACGACCGAGTACGGAACCGGAACCGAGCGCATCGGCTTGACCTGCTTCTTGTACTGCCTCAGGTATTGGCTGGCGGTCAGAAGTTCATCGTCGATGACGTTGTACACCTCGCCGTTCGAGTCCGGGCTGAGCGCCGCAACCACGATTGCCTCCGCACAGTTGCGGACATAGGTGAGCGGCAGCGGATTCGAGCCGCCAAGGTGGACGAACACTCCAAAGAGATTCAGGCCGACGCGGGTGGAGAAGTGGCCGCCGCCCGGTCCGTAGATGACGCCGGGGCGCAGCACCACCAGTTCAAACGGGGTTTTGGCGCGATACTCCCAGAAGAGCTGTTCCTGCCGAAGTTTGGAGTAGGAGTAGATGTCGCGGTTTTCGGGCCGATCTTCCAACGGCGTATTCTCGTCGACCAGCGCGAAGCGATCCAAAACCGCGACCCCGAATACTCCGAACGAGCTCACCAGCACAACGCGAACCTTGGGGAGCTTTACGATTGCGTCCAGCAGATTGCGGCTGGCCACGACCGAATCCATAAACATCTCGGCGGCGCTACCCTTCAGCGCTGCAGCGGCGTGGATGATGATTCCACAGTCCTCGAGAGCCGGCGGAATATCTTCCGGATGGCGCAAATTGACCGAGACAATCTCAATCCTGGCCTGCGGATATCGTGCAGCGATCTCCCGCAATCCCTGCACCTTGGAGGTATCGCGGACCATGGCTCGAAGGTCGGTTTCGCCGTGCTCGAGGAGGCGTTCGACGATAGCCTTGCCAAGAAATCCGCCGGCTCCAGTAATGAGAATCTTCATGCAGCACCACCTTTGGGCGGATAAACCTGGCTGATCACGTCGTCCATTACCCGCGCCACGGACAGAATTTCCTCATACGATATGGGCAGCGGGCTATCGGTGCGCACTGATGCGTAGAAGAGCTCCAGCAGCGTCGACATACCCGCGAAAAATTGAAATTCGTTCTTGCGGAAGGCGATAATATTGTTTCGTCCGGCGGTCAGGTATTGCTTCGCCATCTCGAACGGTGGAATCAGGCGGCCGATTGCGCTTGGATAGTTCTGCCACTTCTCAACGATGACCGTGCGCTGGTTGAAGTCGATCTCAATCGTATTTTTGGTCCCGTAAACCGTCAGCCTATTCGCGACCGGGCGCGCATGACTACAGAGTGTTCCATAGGCAGACACCGTGCCAGACTTCATCACAACACGCAACTCATCCAGCACTTCGTCCGTGGCATTGCCCATCACTGCCGCGCGTCGCTTGTACGCAAACGCGTGGACCTCGGGCGGCCCAGCGGGGAAGAGCGGGACGATGCGGTTGAAGATGTGGTCCATCATGTTCTGAAAGAGCTTGCCGGGCAGTCGATTTACCCAGTGGCTGGGGTCGCCCAACAGCGCCTGTCCATAGGCTCCGGAGAGGTCGTAGCCTATGAACGCCTCAACGTGTACGACGTCGCCGATAACTCCCTGAGCGAGAAGTTGCTTGAACTCCATCGCCGGTGGGTCGAAGTTCGGCCAGTAGTTGATCGACATCTTGCGGCCATTCTCTTCAACGGTCCTGATAAGTTCTGCGGATTCCGGCGCGGTAAGCGTGAGAGGTTTTTCCAGAAATACATGCACCCCGGCTTCGACACACTGCCGCGTCAACGCCAGGTGGACTGCCGGCGGCGTAGTGATGTGAACAACGTCAAGATTCTCCGTGGCCAGCATGGCGGAGAGATCGTCGTACCAATGCGTCAGCCCGAACCGCACAGCAAGCTGTTCGGCCAGCAAAATCTCGCGATCACAGACGGCGACAAGCTTGGCCCCGGGGAGGAACTTCAATACCTCGGCGTGCCCGTCTGCGATTTTTCCGCAACCTACTATGCCAACCCGCAGCTCTTGCTCCTGCGTCATATTTTCTTCACCGCGTCTTTCTTTCACTGAATACAGGAATGATACCCGGTCTTTCGGCCCTGCGGTATGACATCTTCCGTGCAGCTGTCAGAGGTGAGACGCTTGAGGGGATGCGTTATCTCCCCCAACTCGTTGCATGGATCATCGCCGGCGCCTGGGCCGCACGAGTTTTCGGCGCGCTGCGCGGATTGCCGACAGTGCCGAACCTGCTGCTTCCGGCGCACAACGTTCGTCCGGCAGGCGACCCCCGTGTCGTCGTCATCGTACCGGCACGCAATGAGCAGGCCGATGTTGGGTCATGCTTAAGTTCGCTGCTGACACAGGACTACCCGAATTTAACGATCATCGCCGTTGACGATCGCTCGACAGATGAGACCGGCGCCGTGATGGAGTCGATGGCATCAGAGCGCCTAAGAGTGATTCATATCGCAGATCTGCCCGAAGAATGGCTGGGTAAGACACACGCCATGGCCGTCGCTGCAAAGGCCTCAATTGCAGAAGACCAGCCGGATTTTCTTCTGTTTACCGATGCTGACATCCTCTTTCGTCACGACGCCATTCGTCGAGCAGTGGCCAATGCAGTAGCCACCGGTGCGGATCACCTTGTCGTGGCGCCGACCACAATCATCCGTCGCTGGGACGAGGCGGCGATGCTCTCGTTCTTTCAGATCTTCGGTTTGTGGGCGGCGCGACCGTGGAAGGTCTCCGACCCAAAGGCGATGCGAGACGCAATTGGGATTGGCGCCTTCAACCTGCTGCGGACCAGCGCCTACCTGAAGATCGGCGGCTTTGAGGCTCTGCGGATGGAGATTGTCGAAGACCTTGGGCTGGCGCGACGGATCAAGCGGGCCAGACTGGCGCAGCGGTTTGCGTTCGGGCTAGGCCTGGTCAGCGTCCACTGGGCGTCCGGGGCCGACGGCATCGTGCGCGTGATGACCAAGAACATCTTCGCCGCCACCGGGTTCCATAGTTCAATCCTGTTGCTAGGCTGCGTGTGGCTGGGGGGATTCTGTGTTCTACCGTTCATTGGGATATGGATGCCGATGTTGGCCGTCCCCTGCGCCATTACAATCTGTGCGATCCTCGTGGCTTACTATCTGCTAAGTTCGCGGTCTGGCCTCAGCACCTGGAACGCTCTGCTCACGCCGTTCGCCGGAATGCTATTCATCTACGCGCTGCTTCGTTCTATGGTGACAACCCTCAGTCAGGGCGGAGTGGTGTGGCGCGGCACGTTTTATCCACTCGCCGAACTCCGGAAACATGCCGCTCCACTGCTCCCCCGTCCGCTCTAACCCTACTACCGCGGCGCCGCACCGGGCATTGGATTTGCCGGGTCTGCTGTCCGTGCTGGGCTGGCGGTCTTTGCCGCCGCAACCGCTACGGTCCGCTCGTCCATCGTCAGGAACCGGTTGAAGCTCGCCGCGACCGGCATCTTCCGTCCGAACTTGTCAGAGAAGTCCATCAGAGCCGTCCAGTCTTCATCGGTAAAAGCGTGGGCGTGGTGCGAGTAATGCACCCCGAGATGATCTTTTGCACCCGTCAATTCATACGCAGGCAACGCCGCCTTGAACGACGCTTCAACGGCAGTCGGCAAAAAGATGGTGTCGGCGTTGCCTTCCAATGCAATAAACGGACGCGGCGCACACAGTGCTAGAAACCAGTGTTCGTCGAATGGCAACTTCTCGCGCTGGCCCCAGAACTCGTGCAGATTAGGCGAAATCCAGTTGGGATACTTCTTCTCCATAATGTCGAGCGTCTCGCTATTGTCTGCACCGGCGAAACAATACGCTCCCACACCTCCGCCACCCGTCACGACGGGCGCGCCCATTAGCCGGTCGTCAAATGCCGCAGCGATCAGTGCGGATTTTCCGGCGCGCGAGGCTTCAGTGATGAACAGCTTGGTCTTATCGATTGCGGCATCCGTGACTAGGTAGTCGGCCACACGCGAAGCTCCCCACGCCCATCCCGCCAGGATTCCCCAGTCGTATCCGGGGTACGCCGGGTAGAAGCGTGTGTGGCGGAAGGTGAAGCTGCCGTCCGCTTCCCGGAGTGTGGTGTCCTCGGCGCAGTCGTTGTCGTTATAGGTCTCGAGCGCGTAGCCGCGACTGAACACCTCCTTTCGAGCCTTCGCAACTGCCTCGGCCGTGGGAGCAGGGAAAGATCGAGCAGGTGCAGGCGCAGCTGTTCCATGGCCAACCAGCATCAGGACATCCTCACCCTTGCCCTGGTTCGGCCCCGGACCGCTCGCCGGCAGAGTAGGGCCGCCGGGAGGCTCCGCGCTCTGCGAGATGATTGCGGGGAACGGTCCCTTGACGTCGGTCGGGGTCCAGATGCCGATGTAAATCTCCAGCTTGCGATCTGGTCCAAACGGAAGTTTACCAGCCGATACTTCACCTTGCCGTCCAGCAGTAACTCAGAGTGGACTTCGGTTCCCTGTATATTGCTGGGCGCGGGAGGTATCACGCCAGTCGCATAGTATTCGAGAATCTTCTTCATCTCCTCACGGCGCTTAGCCCACTGCACGGGCGTCTTTACCTTGGTCCCGTCGTTCATGGTCAGGATGTCCGGCAGTTCGGCGCGCGCCGGCAGCCTATCCACGCCGGGCATCATCCCCAGCGACGTCTTGATCGGCGGCAGCGGAATTTCGCGTGGGTCGGGGCCGATGGCCGGAGCTTGTGCCTGCAACATCGTCGAAACCAGAAGCGCAGTGCCTGCCGCTAACTGGTAGAACCAATTCAAATGTTTCCTACTCATGCGCCGAATCCTACCGACCGCATCACAAATTAGCAATATGCTCGTTGCGTCTGGCTCTTGCTTTGCGCCGCCCGGCATAGAACGCCAGTCCAATGACATTCGCCAGCAGCGTGGTTCCGAGGATCTTTGTTGCATAGGTGCGAGCATTCACGACGTCTACAAACGGATATGCTGTCATCACAAACGAGAAGATCGTAAACAGGAATCCGCAACCAGTCGTCCACGCAACCCATCCCGGAAGCTTCTGGCGCAGAGCCTTCGATCCGACAATCGGAATCGCAAACATCGATAGATAAGCAAGCGCATACAGTTCCTGCGACGACTGGCTGAGAACCTGAAAAGCCTCCGCCGCCTTCACACCCGCGCTGCTCACAATAAGGAGCAAAGTGACAATCCCTGCGCTCACCAGAATCGAATTGACCGGGACGTGATTTCGCTTGGAAAGTCGGGCAAACCAGGCCGGAATCAGGTGGTCCCAACCGGCCGTCATGGGGAGCCGCGTTACACCGGTGAAGATGTAGCTGGCCGCACCGATCAGCCTCATCTGGACCAAAATAATAGCGGCCATCGCAAGCAGGTTGCCGAAGCCGCTGTTCCCAAAGGCAAATCGTAACGTTTGTGGAATGGGCGCAATGAAGTCGATCTTCGTCTGAAAATGGAACTCGTGGAACGCCAGAACGGCACCAGTTCCAAGGATGAACATAGCGCAGATGATCGGCGAAGAGATCAAGACCGAAAGCCCGATATTCCGCGTCGGAGCCTTGGCTTCCCCAGCGAGAATCGCGATGTATTCCAGCCCGCACAGCGCGCCAAACATCTGCCCGATAAGCGCAAGCGAGTATAAATTCGCTTTGGGCAGCGCGATCGCAATCGGCGCATAGTGCAGTGGAACGCCGTGGATCATGGCCCAGAATGGCGTGAGGATGAGCAGACCAAACACCGCCACCATCCCAGCGCCGCTGATGTTGTGGATCCATCGACCGAGCGCCAGGCCCCGGAGGGAGGCGACCGTCAATCCGGCAAGTATCGCGCCTACGATTCCAAGCGAGGCCGTGTGACTTTCCGGCAACCAAGCCGCCGACGGCCCAATGAGATAAGCAAACTCGGTCGGCAGACCGTACAGAATACTTGCCGTCACGCAGAGTCCGTAAGCCCAGATGTTCCACGCCGTCATGAAGCCCCAGCCGTCTCCGAACGCTTGTCTCGCCCACACGTACAGCCCGCCTTCCAGCGGCATCTCGCGGTTCAGGTAGTACACCGAAACTGCCATCGGCAGATAAAACAGTGCCATCGCTGCCAGCCACACGACAGCCTGCGCCCGGCCTAGACCCGCAGCGACGCCCACCCATGCGCTCCCAACGACACACAGAATCTGCGTCAGCACGAGGTCGCGCAACGTCAACTGCCGCGTCAGGCCGTGGCTTTCGACGGCAACTCCTCCCGCGACATCCGGTCGAGCTTCACTTGTAGGGGGCATCTGCGTGTATCGTCGCACAGACTTTCAGTGATCGCGAAGGATTTTCAGCAGGAAGTAAATCCAGACAGCATTATGTCGACATAGTCCACTTTCCATATCTCGTTGCGAGGTATAGACTTCCTCCGCAAATGGGCCAGCGTGTTCTGACGTGCCGAACCGTGTGGATGCAGCCTTCCAACTCGATTCGACTCCAACCAAATCTCTTCCAATCCTTTCGACCTGCCCCAAGGAGGGCCGCACGATGAAAGCACCTGTACGATTTACACTCTTCTCCGTCTGCGCCGCAGCAGCGCTTTCTGTAGCCTCTTCGTATGCGCAGGACAACGAATTCTCGCAACCGCCCAAGGTCCTTGTCATCTTTCGGGAGTACACCAAGCCCGGCAAGTCCGGATCTCTGCACGAGAAGAGCGAAAGCGCTTTTGTAAAAGCGATGGTAGCGGCGAAGTGGTCAGTCAACTACATCGGCATGGAATCCCAATCCGGCCCCAACCGAACTCTATTTGTTACCGGTTACGAATCGTTCGCCGCATGGGAAAAGGACAATGCAAACCAGGCTAAGAATGCAGCTCTGTCGGCCGCGAATGATCGTGCATGGGTGACCGACGGCGATTTGCTCGCCTCGACCGATG
>JAYVZU010000105.1:0-2284 GCA_043783075.1 Rhodanobacteraceae bacterium | reverse complement strand
TTGCCGCCGACTGCTCCGACGATGCGCTCGCAATCTGGGTCACCATCTGCTGCATATTTTCGGAGCCCTGGATGATGCTCGCAAGCGCCTTGCCCGCCGACCGTGCCGAGCTCATTCCGCCTTCGACGTGGCGCATGCTCAGGCGCATTGCGTCGACGACCTCTGCCGTGCCGGTCTGGATCGCCCGGACCGTCACATCGATCTCGCGAGTCGCGTTGCTGGTTCGTTCCGCCAACCTGCGGACCTCGCCTGCAACCACGGCGAATCCGCGCCCGTGTTCCCCGGCCCGCGCGCTTTCGATGGCCGCGTTCAGGGCCAGCAGACTCGTTTGGTTGGCGATTTCGTCGATCACCTGAACGATCTTGCCGATCGCCTGGCTCGCCGCTCCCAATTCCTCAATCTTTGTCGCCGTCGATTGGTTCGCGCCCAGCAGCAGTTGGATCGTGTCTACAGTCGAGTGGATCGTCCGACCACCGGTGTGAGCATTCTTCTCCGCCTCGCGGGCATCATTCGCAGCGCGGTGCGTGGTCTTCGAGATCTCCATTACCGACGTCGAAATCTCGTCCATGCTGGTCGTAATCCGCATGGCCTGTTCCTGTTGTTTCGCTGCTTCGCGAGCCGTCTCCCGCGCGGTCTCGGCAAGGCCACGCGCCGCGTCGGCTAGTAACCGCGAGTTTCGCGTCACGCTGACGACGATCGATTCCACCCGCTCGATAAACACGTTGAACCAGATGCCGACTTCATCCAGTTCGTCGTGGCCGAAGATTTCGACGCGATCGGTCAGGTCGCCGTCGCCCTCGGCGATATCCTTCATGCGCCGCGCCAGCCGCTCCAGCGGAGCGAACACCTTGAACTGCAGCACACTGCCCGCACCAAAGCAGCCTAGCAGAGTCACCAGCAACATCACCCATCCGATACTTCTGGAGCGGTTGGACAAGTCGTCGATCAGGCCAAGCTGATCGCGAAACTGGGTCGCAACGGATCGATCCAAATCCACCATCGCTGTCGCGAGTTCGTCGTTGTCATGCGTGAGGATGGCAGCCTGTTCCTGCAGCTCCCGGGTGACCCCGCCCTTGCTGTTCAGCATTGCTCCGTACGCCACGCGAGAGCGGCTATGAACGCTCGAAAACTGCGTAGCCAGAGTCTCGGCATCATGCGCCAGTTTCGGACTGCCCGCCAGCAAGGATTGCAATCCGCTGAGCGCCGCTTCCACCGCCGCGGCATCTTTTTCGGCCACTGGAAGTGCGTTCGAATCCTCAAGCAATACGGCATCTTTATACCGCTTCTGCAACCGGTGGAAGGCCGCCTCCGCCTCCTGCAATTGCAGCGCGGCTGGGAACAGCGAGGCACTTACCGCGTTGATATGCCGGTGCGTGGCAGCAGCCGTGAACTGTACGACGGCCAAAACCAGCAGGTATCCCACCGCCAGCATACCAAGAGTCCCAATGATTCGAGCCTTGATGCTCGTCAGGCTGGCGGGTACCAGCGCGCTGATTGCAGGCGGCAGACGCGACATAGTGTTTACCTCACGCCCAGAATTTTTACGCCATCATGCGGGGTCGAATGGTTGATATAGCCCACCGCGCCGGCCGTGTGGGCCACATATTCCACCATTGCCGCTTCAGAGTCGAGGGTACGGGGCATCGCGCCCTGCCCGGAGAAGAGCAGACTGCGCCAGCTTGCGCGAAATGCTGCGTCCGATTTGCCGACATGCAACGTCAGGAAACCATCATTTACGGTCCCCTGTTTGAGTAGCACCGGCGTCACGTGCGATCCGTCTTTGAACGTCGACGAGTTTCCGGTGAATACTTCGCGCAGGTCCGCGGTCGAGACTTCGGCTGACTTTACGCTTGGGTTGGCAATCACGACTACTTGCGCCGCCATCGATTTGCCGCATGAGGAACTTAGCAGAAGCAGCAGGAACGGAATCAGATTGCGAAGAGGAGTCTTCATCAGAAGCTCACCCCCAGCTTGATGAGAGATAGCCGCATATCGGGTTTCAGGTTTGGATTGTCCTTCAGGCTGTAGCCGATCTGTGTTCCATCGAGCCAGTGCTGCTCAAACTTGGTGTAGCGGTAGGAGTTGAAGTCCCATCGCGCTGCGAGCGCCCAGTCCTTTTGGTAGCGGCTGGAGCTTACCGGGTTGCCGCGATCCAACGTGCTGTTGTAGTACAAGCCGCCGGTTAGTTTGCTGGTCGCCTTGTAGCTGGCCATCATGTAGAAGGGCCGCGTGTCGTCGTGGTAGACAGTCGTGGGCAGGCCGGTGAGCTCAAGGTTAGTCAGCA
>JAYVZU010000104.1:0-6919 GCA_043783075.1 Rhodanobacteraceae bacterium | reverse complement strand
TCAGCAACCCGCCAATATAAAGCGGCACCCCCGCCTTGAACGCATGCGAGTCAAACCCGAAACCAATTCTCATACCCATTGCTTACACCTCTAAAGCTCGACCGCGGATAGACGCGGATCAACGCGGATTAACTTCGTTTTATTCTCTAAGACAAATCGCCTGAATTGCGGCTTCGGACCAAAATTCAGCAATAAACCTACCTCATACTTCGTCGCCCGAAGATAGTTCAAAATCTGGCTATCGTGAAATTTGTCTAAGGCAGACACAGCTTTCAACTCCAAAAACACGCAGCCGTTTATCTCCAAGTCAACGCGAAAATCCCCAACGATCACTCCTCGAAAATACACAGAGTGCGGGACCTCGGCTGCAACGCGAAGGCCAGTTTGAGTCAAAGCCATCGCAAGAGACTTTTGATAAACAGCCTCCGGAAACCCACCACCAAGTTCGTTATAAACCTCGTAGAAAGTTCTCAAAACAATATCTGTCACATCCCCATGAATCAATCCGGAGACCCTATCCAGATCCGCGTCCATCAGCGTCTATCCGCGGTCGAGCTCTGGAGGTAAAACTCAGCCAACTCCAAATCCCCCGGCAGCGTCACCTTAAAATTCCGCGCCGACCCGGCCACAACCCAAACCCCAATTCCCGCCCGCTCCAGCAGACTCGCCTCGTCCGTTCCTGTGAAGCCGTCCGCCTCTGCCTCATCAAAAGCCCGTTTCATCAAGCCACAACGAGCTCCCTGCGGAGTCTGCGCCTGCACCACGCGCTCACGTGGAATCGTCGACGTGATGATCGCTCCGTCGGCCGTCCGCTCCACCTGCTTGATCGTATCCACGGCCGGCAGTCCTACGATCGCCGCGCCATGCTTCTCTACCGCATCAATCGTCCGTTCGATTGTGGCTGCGTCAATCAGCGGACGCACCGCGTCATGCACCAGAACGACGTCGTCATCCGAGCAATCCAGAGCCGCCAGCGCATTGGCAACGGAACCCTGCCGGTTCTCGCCGCCTTCGACCACCCTGACCTTGCCCTCCAGCCCAAATCGACCGACGAGCGCGGCCACCCGTTCGATCTCGCTGGCTCGAACCGCGACCAGAATCTCGTCGATCCGGCCGACCCCGGCAAACGCCCGCAGGCAGTGCACCAGAACTGGAACACCGCCAATCGTCAAAAACTGCTTGGACACAGGAGCCCTGTCGCCGCCGAGAGGCAGTCCCGCCGACATCCCCGAGTTCATCCTGGTACCAATACCCGCTGCTGGAAGAATCACAAATACACGCATAACCCACGAAGTATAACAACTTCCCCGCCGCAAGCTATCTTTAGAGCTGCGATGCTCACCCTACCCGTTACCCCCCTCCGCCCCGGCGACCGCGTCTGCTGTGCCATCTCCGGCGGATCTGACTCGACTGCGCTCCTACTTCTGCTGCACGCCGCCAACTCCCTCGCCCGCAATGCCCTGGGAGTCGGTCTCTCCGCCGTCCACATCAATCACACCCTTCGTGGAGCCGAATCCGACGCCGACCAATCCTTCGTCCAAGCCCTTTGCGAACGCCTCGGAATCCCGCTCAGCTTGCACCCGGTCGACACAGCAGCCCGCGCCGCCACCCAACGCGAGACCATCGAGGAAGCCGCCCGCAACCTGCGCTACGAAGTCTTCACCGCCCTCCTCAGCTCCGGCCAGGCCACCCACATCCTCACCGCCCACACGCTCGACGACCAGGCCGAAACCGTCCTGATGAAGCTCATTCGCGGAGCCTGGCTCGAAGGCCTGAGTGCCATTGCCCCCGAACTCGCGCTCCCCCACGGCAAAATTCTCCGCCCGCTTCTCCACCTTCGCCGCGCCGACCTTCGCACCTACCTCACGGCCCAAAACCAGCTCTGGCGCGAAGACTCCTCCAACTCCGACGAAGCATTCACCCGCAACCGCCTCCGCCACACGATCCTCCCCGCCCTGCGAGCAGAGAATCCCTCTATCGACCACACCCTCAGCAACTTAGCCGAGCTGGCCCGCGAGGAAGAATCCCGCTGGACCGTCGAACTTGCCCGCCTGCTCCCCCAGATCGTCCTGCCCGGAACCCCGGTCCGAGGCGGCGGCCGCTCCAACTCCACTGCCCCAGGAGAGCGCAGCCTCGCCATCGAGCTCGACCGACTTCGCCCTCTTGACCCCGCACTTCGCCGCCGGGTCATTCGTGCCGCCGCCCGGCAACTCGGCTCGCGCCTCAGCTTCGACGAGACCGCCCGGATTCTCACCCTCGCTGGCTTCCCGCCGTCCGGAGTTTCCGAACCAACCATTCCCACGAAACCCGGTTCGACCCTGAAACTAGCGCAAAATCTGGTCGCCCAAAGAACGCTCAGGGAGCTACGCCTTTCAACTGTTGCGACAACCTAATTTGCTGCCACGCAATCTGACTCGAAAGCGTCATGTTTCCTACGCGTGAATCTTCTCCCTTGAGAGTAGAATCTAAGCAATATGATCGCGTTGCGCGGTCCCCGTGGTCCAAATTGGTGCCCGGAACGTCTAAGCCTTTAGGCCAAAGCATTTGCAGCAATTAAAGCTTTCGCTTCGCACTAAATTGAGGAAACCCGCTTGAATTCGACGGTTAAACAACTTCTGCTCTGGGTCTCGCTACTTGCTGGCCTATTCATCCTCTGGAACTACGTCGCCAAAACCAGCGGCGCAGGCCACGACGAGAATGTCACCTTCACGCAGTTCCAGAACGACGTGGACGCAGGCAAGGTCAAGGATCTCATCGTCAACAGCACCAAGGTCTCGGCCCACTATAAAGATAAGGGGCCGAAAGAGACCTATCACGTCGTCATCACCAGCGCCCTTACCGCGGCTAACTACCCGGACCTCTACAAGAGCCTCCGCGAGCACGGCGTAGACATCACCAACGAAGATCAGAGCCCCAGCATCTGGATGAACGCAATCGTCGGCTTACTCCCGGTCGCGCTCCTGCTCGGCCTGTTTCTGTTCATGATGCGCCAGATGCAGTCCGGTGGAAACAAGGCGATGAGCTTCGGCAAATCGCGCGCCCGTCTGCTCTCCATGCAGCAGAAAAAGATCACCTTCAAGGACGTCGCCGGCGTTGACGAAGCCAAGGAAGAGCTCAAGGAAATCATCGAGTTCCTACGCGAGGCTCAGAAGTTCCAGCGACTCGGCGGTCGTATCCCCAAGGGTGTCCTGCTCGTCGGACCTCCGGGAACCGGCAAGACCTTGCTCGCCCGCGCAGTCGCCGGAGAAGCCAACGTCCCCTTCTTCTCGATCTCCGGTTCGGACTTCGTAGAAATGTTTGTCGGCGTCGGCGCATCTCGCGTCCGCGATCTGTTCGAGCAGGGCAAAAAGAACGCCCCCTGCATCATCTTCATCGATGAAATCGACGCAGTCGGACGTCACCGTGGCGCAGGCCTCGGCGGCGGACACGACGAGCGCGAGCAGACTCTCAACCAGCTCCTCGTCGAGATGGACGGCTTCGAAGCCAACGATGGCGTCATCCTGATCGCCGCCACCAACCGCCCCGACGTGCTCGATCCGGCCCTGCTTCGTCCAGGCCGCTTCGATCGGCGCGTCGTCGTCGATCGTCCCGACATTCGCGGACGCGAAGAAGTCCTGCGCGTCCACTCGAAGAAAGTTCCCATGGCTGAGGATGTCAACCTCAACGTGCTGGCTCGCGGTACACCGGGCTTCTCCGGCGCCGACCTTGCCAACATGGTTAACGAGGCCGCCCTCACCGCCGCCCGCTTCAATCGCAAGTCGGTCCATATGTATGACTTTGAAGTTGCAAAGGACAAAGTTCTGATGGGTGCGGAGCGCAAATCCATGCTGCGCAGCCCAGACGAACTGAAGACCACTGCGTACCATGAGGCCGGCCACACGCTCGTATCCGCGCTCCGCGATCACTCCGACCCGCTCCACAAAGTCACGATCATCCCGCGCGGTATGGCCCTGGGCGTCACTGTCTATCTTCCAGACGGCGACAACCACACCGTTTCCCGCGACTACCTCGAGACTCGTCTCGCTATGATGATGGGCGGTCGCTGCGCCGAGGAGATATTCCTCAAGCAGATGACCACCGGAGCTGGCAGCGATATCGAACGCGCAACCTCCCTGGCCAGAGCCATGGTCTGCGAATACGGTATGTCCAAGCTGGGTCCCATGACCTTCGGCAAGAAGGAGCAGGAAGTCTTCCTCGGTCGCGAAATCGGCCAGTCCCGCGACTTCTCGGATGACACCGCGAAGGAAATTGACGCTGAAGTTCGGCGCTTCGTCGACGAAGGTTACCAGTCCGCATACGCGATCCTCGAAGCGAATCACGACATCATGCACCGCATGGCAACCGCCCTGCTGGAGCGTGAGACTCTCGATGCCGCTGAGATCAAGCTCATCATCGAAGGCAAGGAACTCTCGGCAGTCCGTTCGCCTCTCTCGGCGGTCGATCCTGGCCCCGGTGGCGACGTCCAGAAGGTCCTCACCCCATCCAAGAACAGCAAGCCGGGCTTCACCGAAGGCCAGCCCAGCCCCGCATAAACAGCCGCAACCGGGCGCCCCATGTTCGACAGCCTCATCGTCGACCATGGGGTTTCTCATTTAGACCCTCGTCACCATTCCCGCACCAATCTTGCACATCCCCCACAGGCCACTCCAGTGCGACAATAAACCGTGCGCCTTCGCTTCCTCTCCTCCGGGCTTCTGCTTCTGCTGACAGCCTGCGGGTATCACGCTGTCGGCGCGTCCGCGCATCTTCCCGCCAATGTCCGAACCCTCGCCGTCCCGGTCTTCACCACCCGCGCCCAGACCTTCCATACCGAATTTGCCTTCACGCAGGCCGTCATCCGCGAGCTCAACACCCGCACCAAATACCAAATTCTTAACCGCGACACCGATGCCGACGCCACTCTCCGCGGCACCATCGTCTCCGAATCAGCCTCACCCCTCACCTACGACTCCACCTCCGGCCAGACATCCAGTTACCTCATTACCGTTACCGCCCGCGTCGTCCTCACCGCCCGCGACGGCCGCGTCCTCTACGAAAACGACGCCATGCCCTTCCGCGAGCAGTATCAGTCCACGCAGGACACCACCTCCTTCATCCAGGAGGATTCTCCCGCCGTCCAGCGTGTCGCCCGAGACTTCGCCAAGGCCGTGGTCGCAGCCATTCTGGAGAGCTACTGATGCCCCCCATTAAATCCTTCGCCAGCTCCGACCGGTTCCTCGCCGAGCTTCGTAGCCCCAACCTCAAGCCCGGCTACGTCCTCCTCGGCGACGAGGCGTTCCTCTACCAACGCTGCCGCACCGGCATCCTCAGCGCTCTGCTACCCGAAGGCCAGCGCGACTTCGGCCTCCATGATTTAGACCTGGCCGACACCACCATCTTTGACGCTCTCGACCTCGCCCAGACCCCGTCCCTGATGGTCCCCTTCCAGGTCATCTTCGTCCGCAACCTGAAGAACCTCTACGGCCGCGGCTCTAAAAAAGAAGAATTCGCCGCGATTGATGCCTACTTCCGCCGCCCCAACCCGCAGGCACTCCTGATCTTCGTAGCTGACCACCTCTCCATCCCCACCGACCTCCGCAAGATGGACTTCCAGGATAAAGAGCGCTTTGACCGCATCCGCGAAACCCTCGGCGACTCCTGCGGCATGGTCGAACTGGCCCGCGTAGACGAATCCGACGCCGCCCGCTGGCTTATCGAGGCCGCCCCAGCCCGCGACGTCAACATCACGCCTGACGCGGCAAGAGAGCTTGTCGACGCCCTCGGTGCCGACATGATGCTCATCTCCAGCGACTTCGAAAAGCTGGCCCTCTACGCCCAGGGCAAGCAGCTCCGCATCGCTCAGCCCGAAATCCTCTCGGAAGGCTTCACCGCCATCCCGCTCCCCACTATTACCCTCGGCGACGTAGAAACCATGGTCCTTGCCGCCAAGCAACGCAGTCTCTACGAGCTCACCGACGCGATCAGCCGCCGCGACCGACCCCAGGCCCTCGCCCTGCTACACGGCCTGCTCAACGCCTCTGACGGCGGCGAAGACTCCGCCATCGGTCACCTCTATATGCTGGCCCGCACCTTCCGCCAGATGCTCATCATCGTAGAGAAAAACGTCCGAGACTCCCGCGCCATCTGGTCGGTGCTCTGGCAAGGCTTCCGCATGCCGCCCTTCGCCGCCGAAGACCTCATCCGCCAGGCCCGCCGCTACAAATCCCGCGGCGAGCTAACCCGAGCCCTACGCCTGATAGCCCGCGCCGACCTCGAAATCCGCAGCAGCCCCCCGGACAAGCGCCTCGTCCTCGAACGCCTAATCCTGGCCCTCGCCACCGAACCCAAGCCCCACCTCCACGCCCACTCTTCCCAATTCGCCATGGAGTTGTGAGCCGCTATGAACTTTACCGACCTCTTGCAACGCGAGAGCATTGATCCGAAGCAGGTGATTGTTGCGAGACACGCTGAATTGCTAAAAGTGCTTCCGTCGTTCGCCGCAGAAAAGCCGGATGTCTTCAATGCCTATCAGCAATGTCAAAGCTTGCCACTTGAATTGGCTCTCAAGGGTTTGCACAACAAGGGTTACCTAGCGAGCTTTCTTGCGCACGGTCCGGGGAAGGCCATCTTCGTAGGCCTTTATGCGATAGGAAACTCTCGACCGATCAACGAGAAACAATTCTGGGATGTTCAGGGAAATAAGATGTTGCAGGTCCTTGGGTACAAGGGATTCAAACCGTCACCGACACGACTTACTATCGAACAGTTTGATCTGACATTGACTGATTTTCGAGAGTCTTGGAAAGGGAAACTCATCGTCGATTGGCCCGGGAAGGAGCGTTCCTGGTGGAGGCGCGCTGAGAAGAACAACTTCTCTGTCCACGCAGTATTAGAGGAGAGTGCATTCGCTAAATCTATGCCGAAGTGGAATGACCTCGAC
>JAYVZU010000103.1:0-2295 GCA_043783075.1 Rhodanobacteraceae bacterium | reverse complement strand
TCCTGTAGCTGCATGGAGTCATACGCGGGGAGCGGCGAAGTAGTTCCCGCAAATTTCGGGCGTTCGGGACGAAGTGGTATCTTCCCGTCAGGGCAAATACACTGCCGTGTCGGTATGAGATTAAAGGGGCGTTCATGTTTAAGTCATTCTGCGTAAGAACTGCGTTGGCTGGTTTACTGCTGATCCCATGCCACGCGTCGGTTGCTCAGTCAACCACAGCACAGCGTCCGTTGAACATTGGATTTGTGCTGTATACGAAGGGCGATGCGCCGGGAACGTTGAACGCTCGATGGAGTTACCAGAACCTTTACAGCGGCAAGGGACTTGCCACGGGAGGCCCCAGAGAGGGCTTCGTGGGGCACTATCATGTGCGCTACTTCGACGAGGATGGAAAGTTCTCGGATGAGTATGATCTGGTGATCGAGAAGACCGGGAACCTCTACAGCGGCTCGTGGATTACGGATGGAAAGGTCAGCGCGAGTGGCGTTGGCATGGAAGTCCAGAATGGGTTGGCGCTCGGTTGGCGTAGGGTCGCTGACTAGTTCGCGCAGCCGGGCGCCTCTTTCGCGGCGCGAACCGCCCTTATCAGCCCGACTAATACTTCTGTCATCCTGAGCGAAGTCGAAGGACCCCGAAGCGTTACACCTAACCTCGTAGGCCCGAATGTTTTGCGCATGGTCGCTCATGTACACTTTTTCTCATCGGAGAAACCATGCTCTCAAGCTTACCTGTTCTGTGCGTCCTCCTTTGCGTCTCTTTGGTGCCTGCAAGCGCGACGAGCAAGCCACGATCCACGTCCCATAGCTATACACCGAGGACCTCGACACGCTCCTCCTCTTCCTATCCATCTATTCGCAAATATTCCCCGAGAACATACCCGTCGAAAAGTGGCAATGTTACTGTGCATAGCTACGCGACAAAACGCGGAACCCAAGTTGCACCTCATCATCGGACCGCAGCCGACCACACAAAGACAAATAACTTCTCGACCAAAGGAAATGCGAACCCATACTCAAGCAAGCCGGGCTATAAGAGGCCTTACTAAGTTTCCGCACCGTAGGCCATCGCTGCGCCAACAGCAATAGATTATGTAATCGCAGCGCGGTAGATATTGGGGGTCATGGGAGGAGAATGAAATCGACTGCACACGGAGTAGCAGGGCTGGCCCCCGAGGTATGGGACATCCTTACGAAAGCGGCCGCAGGGGAGAAGGTGACTGCCGACGGAGTGTGGTTTGGTGGTGACAAAGCCGAGTCCACGATCGCCGGAACATACGTCATGGCCGACCTTGTGAATATGCACCAATTACTCAGGAAGACATGTGAGAAGTATGATTCGGGAGGCTTAGATTCGCGAGTTCTGCAGCAGCTTTTATATGCTGTAAATAACTCAGTCAAACGACTTGAAGATACTCTTATGGAACAAGAAGCCAGTCGGCCCTTACAAGCCTTTCGGGATGGCTATGAGCACGACGCGCGAAGTGTGGCGCATGCCTTGAACGATCCGGCAGTACAAGCCGCTCAGAAGGGACGGCTTGGTGACGTCGACAAAGCCGTAGTCGATTCACGGTCTGGCCCTGACAGCATCCGTGCACTAAGGTTGGTAATGGGAGATTTATGGTGGCAGCAATATCACCACTATTCTGTGGCGCGGTTGCGTAAGAAGCTAACACGCTGGAATGGAGTCATCCGCAAGAGCGAAGTTCTAGACAAGTTGTCCGCAATGAGCCCTAACACTCCCAATGCAATTAGCGGTCAAGAAGGCAAGGCTTTCACGGGAAGCCTCACACCTCACACAACGAAGCAGAGCGATAAATTGAGCTTCAAGGACACTTTGCATATAGCTGTCGCTCTGCTGATTTTTTTTGGGGTGCCTGCCTTGCTCGTCTGGGCGCTTACACCAGATTCAATCCGATACCCAGTACTTTACGGAGTGATATACCGTGTTGGTGTAACCCATGTCGAGGTTCAAAAGAAACCCACCGACTGCGAGTGGGAACATTCCCCACTAGGCGACAAGGGCTGCCACTACGCGAAGCAGGTTGCGAAGGCCACGAACGACGCTGGACGGGTAACCGACGTTTTCGTGACGTGGGACAAGTTGCAGGACTGAAGGTAGGACTGTTTGGAAATGGCGGAGACCGCATATGCCCTCCCTCAAGTTTGGGCGCTTGGTGCCCAGATGAATGGCTGGGCTGCTAACAGCGCATAATAGAGGTAATGTCTTTTCGTTCTGGTTTTGTCTCCATCATCGGCCGTCCCAACGCCGGCAAGTCTACCTTGCTGAACGCGCTGC
>JAYVZU010000102.1:0-2296 GCA_043783075.1 Rhodanobacteraceae bacterium | reverse complement strand
CTAAAGCTGCCGTAACCGGCGCAAGCAATGCGATCACCGCCGCGCCCACTGGACTTCCCAACCCGGTGCATGCGTCCCAGCCCGGGCCAGCCGTAAAGCTGCCATTGTTGCCAACCGTGATATCCCGAAAGGCATTCACTCCAGCAGCCGAGTAGAGCGTCGGGTTGATGAAGCCCGCCGTCCCTCCATTATGCTTGTTCGCCAGTGCAATCAGTCCAGCCCACAGCGGAGCCACCGCGCTGGTCCCGCCCATCGTCATATCCACGCCGTCCACCCGGATCGCATACCCGAACTGGATATCGCTATGCCCGCAGACATCCGGCACCCCGCGTCCGCCTCCCGGGGTCTTCGCCGCCGGAACCTGCGCCCCAGACTGCCAGCTCGGTAGCGGAAACATCGCGCTAACCCCGCCGCCGCTCGCTCCGAGTCCATTATCCAACCCGTTCCAGACGACTTCGTCCAGAATCGTCGCTCCATCGGTCGTTAGAGTCGTGCCGCCGCAAGCCAGCACATGCGGGCTCGACGCTGGAAAATCCACCTGGTCCGGTCCGCGCGCCAACGGCCCATCCGACGACCCCAGATCTCCCGAAGCCACCGTAATTGTCACCCCCAGCGCCGCCGCAGCCTGAAAAGCGCCATCCAGCGCCGCCACCGATTGTGCCGTCCACGACGACTCCGGTCCGCCCCAGCTGATTGACAACACACCTGGCCGATTCACCGTGTCATGCACCGCCGTCGAGATCGCATCGGCAAAACCGTCATCCGTATTTGGCGCAAAGTAGACCACAATCTTCACCCCTGGAGCCACCGCCGCACATACCTCGATATCCATCATCAGCTCGCGGTCTTCACTCCCCGCAGTACTCGGCGAATTGACAGCCCCACCCACCGAAACCGCAGTAACACTCGGCACCGGAAGCTCCAGCGAGCCGAAGTATGCCACCAAATCCTCCGTCCGATACCCTCCAGCCAGAGCGAGAATCCCAACCGTCTGCCCGTCCGCAGTCGCTCCCGCCGGAAACCCATAAAGCTGTGCCACCTGAACCGGAGTAAACCCGCCGTCACCATCCCCAGACCCATCGCGCGGGGCCAGGACACCCTTTCTTTTTCGCCGCGCTCGAGCATGGAAGGTCGCCTGCGGCCGGTTGTCCAGACCAAGCACCGCCTCAACATGCCCAATCAACACCTCCGGCAGAAAGACCGCGCCTTCGCGAACTCGACATGTCTTGTCCCCAAGTACCGTCTGCCCCAGCGTGACACCGAACGCCCGCTGCATCGCCTCCGGTGCTCCGGTCAGACGAACGGTCCGCCGCCCGGCCCCACTCGCCAGCGAAGCGTTCAATCCAAACTCTTTCGCAAACGCCTTGACCAGCTTTACCGATGTATCGCGCGGCCCATGCTGGGCTGCGAATTGCTCGCGCGTCAGCCGCCCCGCCGCAGTCCCAAGGCTCGCCGTATCGATCGCCGTCTTCCGCCGCAGGATCACCGAAACCGTGAATGGAGTCGCATCCACCCACAGCGAGGCAGGAGTGACGGAGATCTTCTCGCTACCCGCCAATAAAAACCGGGCCTGCGATCCAAACCGCGCGGGATCAGTCATTTTTGCCCTCCAAATGCTCTACCGCACCCAAGCATTGTAGGACAATGGTAGATGTGCCTTTCGGCGCCTCAGTACAGCTCCTGCGCGTCGAACAACAGGCACCCGAAAAAGGATTAAGCATTCATGTCTGAATCACCAAGCATCGTCGTCGGTATCGACCTAGGAACCACCAACTCGCTCGTAGCCTACATGCAAGGCGACACCCCCGTCGTCATCCCCGGCGAAGACGGCGAGCGCCTCGTCCCCTCCGTAGTCGCCTGGACCGATAACGGAGTCGTTATTGGCAATGCCGCCCGCGCCACCCTCATGCAGGATTCCGCCTCGGCTGTCTACTCCGCCAAGCGGCTCATGGGTCGCGACCTCACCGACGTCGAAGCCGAACTGAAGCTCTTCCCCTTCCGCCTCGCCGACGATGCCAAACCCGGCGAGACGCTGCGCCTCAACGTCGGCGGCCTCACCCTCACCCCGCCCGAGATCTCCGCCTACATCCTGCAGCAGCTCAAGCGCAACGCCGAGCGATTCTTCGGCGCGCCCGTCACCAAAGCCGTCATCACCGTCCCCGCCTACTTTAACGACGCGCAGCGCCAGGCCACCAAAGACGCGGGCC
Organism: Rhodanobacteraceae bacterium; assembly: GCA_043783075.1. GTDB lineage: Bacteria > Acidobacteriota > Terriglobia > Terriglobales > Acidobacteriaceae > Edaphobacter. The sequence goes on along the minus strand of JAYVZU010000102.1, from coordinate 89 downwards.
GCATCGCCGGTCTGGAAGTGCTGCGCATCATCAATGAGCCGACTGCGGCGGCGCTCGCTTACGGCATGGACAAGAAATCCTCCGGCCTG
>JAYVZU010000101.1:0-2299 GCA_043783075.1 Rhodanobacteraceae bacterium | reverse complement strand
ACTGGCATCGATTGCCGTAGGAAGTCTGAGTGCGCACTCGCCGACTGCTGTGCATGGTGTGGATGTCGTAAAGGCCGCGCCAGTCGCGAGTGCTCGTGCGCTGGTTGAAGCTAGTTCCCAGGCAACGGATTTGAAGACGCTGGTCGCTACACCGAATGTGTTGGAGGTTGGCGTCGCAAGTGGATCGCATGGCTGGCTGCGGGTTCGTGCAGAGTTTAGCCAGTCTGGCGAAGTTGCAGCATCGGTAGTCGCTGCCTCAGCGAGCGCGGCTCAGGGTTTACATAAGGAGATCACGGGAATCTCTGCATTTTTAGTTGGCGAGCGAGTTGGGGTTAGCACACTGGTTGTGAATGCGGCTGAAAAGGGCGCGGGCGCACAGGATTCGATACTGAACAACGGAACTGCTGGAGGTGCGACTTCTGAAGAGGGCAAAGGGCAACGTCATAGGGAGGCCCAGACTCCAAAGATCTCCCATGTCGACAACGGCAACATGATCGATATGGCGGCGATGCTTGGAATTTCAGAGACGAACGCTCCATCGGTTTTGCCAGCATACGGAGCAGGTAGTTGGCTAAGCGTTCGCGTCTAGATGGATACGTGCAAATAGAGTTACAACTTACGTCGGAGGCAGAATATGAGCATCATGGGATTGCTGGGGTTAGACGGAAATTCAACGAAGGCGGTGGCGCAGAGTCTGGCAACGCGGCACGCGACAACAGCTACTTCGAGTGCCACAAAAACGGCGAGCTCGACTCCTGGCACGGCTGCAGAGCAGGGGATTACTTCCAACGACTTTCTTACCCTGTTGGTCACGGAGATGAAGAATCAGGATCCAACCCAGCCGACTGATCCCAATGCTTACATTCAACAACTTGTAAGTGTGAATAGCCTGCAGCAATTGATCTCAATCAATCAGGTTCTTACCTCGACAACAACTTCAACACCCACGGCAGCCGGAGGAGTTACATCGCCGGGTGTGGTCGGAAGCTGACTTCGCTAAGTAATAAGACAACACAATATAAATTCAAGGAATTGAGGATACATCCATGCCTAATTTTTCGATTGCCCTTACCGGTCTGCAGGCGGATACGGTGGCACTAAACACAATCGGTAACAATCTTTCGAACTTGAATACTACGGCCTTCAAGACACAGTCGACTACATTCTCGGATCTGTTTTATCAGCATATTGGTACAGCAGGCTCGGGCGATGCGCTACAGGTTGGTGTCGGCACGAAGGTGTCTGGGACCGCAACAGACTTTGCGCAGGGCAGCTTGAAGACGACGCAAAGCTCGACGGATATGGCGTTGAGTGGCAACGGATTCTTCATGGTGCAACGGGGACAGGTAAAGGACCTTACGCGTGCTGGAAACTTTCAACTCGATAAAACCGGGAACCTAATTACCGCGGACGGTGAGAACGTAATGGGGTACGGAGTCGCGAATGGCGCGGTCAATTTGAATGGTGGTCTTGTGCCGTTGCAGCTACCTGTTACAGCCAATCAGCCGGCGCAGAGTACGCAGAACGTTGGCATGACGACCAGTCTCGATTCGACTGCTGGAACGGGCACTTCCTTTTCTTCCCCGGTCACGCTGTATGACTCGCTAGGCCAGTCGCAGCCTGCGACAGTGACGTACACCAAGACGAGTGCGACGACCTGGACATACGGGATCGCGCTGCCCGCTGCGGCAGCGACCGGAACACCGGTAAACAATACCGGAACGCTGACCTTCAATAGCTCCGGCAATCTTGTCTCACCGGCTGCGAATGTTGCCGGCGTTAGCTTCCCGGGGCTCGCGGACGGTGCGCAGAATCTTACCTTCAACTTCAAGCTTTACAGCACGGCTGGCTCGCCCACGATCACGCAAACGGCGGGGACTTCTAATACTACGGCGACGAGTCAGGACGGGTATGCGGCGGGAGCTTATCAAAGCTTCACGGTCAGTGCGAATGGGACGATTGCGGCCACGTTCAGTAACGGTCAGACGACATCCGTTGGGCAGGTTGCAGTCGGCACGGTGGTGAATCAGGCTGGCCTGGCGCGGGCGGGTTCTAACAATTATTCGACGACGGATGTATCGGGCCTGGTATCGATTGGTGTCGCGAATGTAGGTGGCCGCGGGTCGATCGACGGTGAAGCTCTGGAGCAGTCGAACGTAGATATCTCGGCTGAGTTTTCGAATCTGATTGTGGCGCAGCGTGCGTTCGAGGCGAACTCGAAGACGGTGACGACATTTGATTCGGTGACACAGCAGGCGATCGGCATGATCCGGTAGAGGTTGAGTGCAGGGCTCCTATG
>JAYVZU010000100.1:0-6945 GCA_043783075.1 Rhodanobacteraceae bacterium | reverse complement strand
GTTCGGGGTTTACGCGCACATGCGCTTTATTTTCCGGGAGTAGCAGAAGCTCAATCAGACGTGTCTGCAAATCGCTGTGGTCCTGCTCGCCCAAATGTCTCTCCTGAACCTCGCCGTCAACGTAGTCGCAATCTGGGCGATACGAACTCTTGAGGTATTCCGCGATCGGGATGAGGGTACTGGTCGCCATGTATAGTGCCTCCTGGACCGATTATGCTCCCGCCGGGTGATGGAACCAAGACGATTCGGCGTGAGACGATAGGTTCCTATGATGATCGACGGTTTTGCGATTGCAATTATGGCTGCCGGCAAGGGTACGCGGCTGAAGTCCAAAAGACCAAAGGTGTTGCACGAGATCGGCGGGCAGGCGCTGCTGAAGCATGTGATCGCCGCGGCGAAGACGCTGGTTCCGGCGGACCATATCTATTGCATCGTCGGGCACGAGGCGGACCGCGTGAAGACGGCGGTGGCTCCGACGGGCGTCAAGTTTGTGATGCAGGAAGAGCAGCGCGGCACGGGACACGCACTACAGATGGTGAAAGCTTACTTCACGCTCTCCGGCGATACCGTTCCGAAGAATTTGCTGGTACTGAGCGGCGATGTTCCGTTGATTCGGCCCGAAACCATCCGCGCGATCTGCGAGATGCATATTGCAGAGGCCGCCGCCATGACAATTCTGACGGCTGTTCCCGACGATCCGACTGGCTACGGGCGGGTATTGCGCACGGGCAGCGGCGTTGAGGTATCGGCGATTGTGGAACAGAAATCTCTGACGGCTGACCATGGGAATCCGCCGGAGATCAACTCGGGCATCTACTGCTTCAAGACCGAGGCTTTGTTTGCGAAGCTCGATCTGCTGTCTACTAATAACGCGCATGGCGAGTTTTACCTGACCGATGTTGCGGCTCTGCTGGTTGCGGATGGCGAGCGTGTGGTCGCTGTGAAGGCCGATAGCGTGGATGAAGTGCTTGGCGCAAATACCATCGCCGAGATGATGCATCTGGACCAGGCGATGCGGGCCGCGACGGCTCGGCGGCTAATGGCGGGCGGTGTAACGATCTTCCGGCCGGATACCTGCGTCATCGACGCGGAGGTTACTGTTGGTGCCGATACGGTGATCGAGCCCTACGTTCAGTTACTCGGCAAAACAAAGATTGGAACCGAATGCCGCATCCGGTCGTACTCAGTTGTACAGAATTCTTCACTGGGTGACGGTATCTTGGTTCGAAACGGCTGCATTCTGGATGGCGCGGAGGTGTCAGACGGGGCGATTCTTGGCCCCTACGCGCATCTGCGGCCTGAGAGCCGGATCGGCGAAGGGGCCCATGTCGGGAATTTTGTCGAGACCAAAAAGGTGACGCTCGGCAAGGGATCGAAGGCCAACCACCTGAACTATCTGGGCGATGCTGTGATCGGTGCTGGCGTAAATATCGGGGCCGGCGCAATTACCTGCAACTATGACGGTGTCGCCAAGCATGTCACCCAAATCGGGGATGGTGCGTTTGTTGGATCTGACTCGACCTTGGTGGCTCCGGTAAGTGTGGGCGCCGGATCGTATGTAGCAGCGGGCTCGTGCATTACCGAAGATGTACCGGAGGGAGCGTTGGCGCTTGGACGCTCTCGACAGGTTACCAAGAACGGTTGGGCAACGAAAAAGAAGGAATCCGCGAGGAAGTAGGGGGGCGAACTCTGACGGTTGGGGCACCACTGCCGATAAGACGGTGGGGGCTCTCGATATGCCGCAGGATCGAATTTTGGTAGTGGATGACGAGGCAGCGGTCCGTGGCATTGTGGCAGCCCTGCTGGAACGGAGTGGTTATGCCACTGTTTCGGCCGAAGGCGCGGAGGAAGCTTTATTGTATCTGAAGGAAGATCCGGGATATGACCTGGTGATGTCCGATGTGATGATGCCTGAGGTGGACGGTTTAACCCTGTTGGATCGCATTGGCGTTGACTATCCGGGCACACCGGTAGTGATGTTCACCGCTGTTCATGATATTCATGTTGCAACGAACGCATTTCGAAGGGGAGCGATTGACTACCTTTTGAAGCCGTTCGAACGGAATCAGTTACTGAATGTCGTCACCCGCGCTGTGGAGCACGGCAAGCTACAAAAACAGAATTCTACTTACCGGCAAAACCTGGAAGAGATTGTTTCTGCACGAACCGGACGGTTGAGGGCTACGATGCAAGATCTCGAACGCAGCTACGACATTACGCTGGAGGCGATGGGCGACGCCCTCGACCTTCGTGATGCGGAGACTGAGGGCCATTCGAAGCGAGTGACGGGCTACGCCATCGCACTGGGACGCGAGATGGGGTTGAACGCCGACGAACTGAAAGTGATCGCTCGGGGAGCATTTCTCCATGACATTGGCAAAATTTCTACACCCGACGAAGTGTTGCTGAAGCCTGGCAAACTGGACGAACGCGAGACCGAAATCATGCGCGAACACTGCGAGCGCGGATACCAGATGGTGCGAAAGATTCCCTTCCTCCGCGAAGCCAGCGAGATCGTATTTGCACACCAGGAAAGCTTCGACGGCAGTGGCTATCCGCGGGGGCTGGCTGGCGAGGAAATACCTCTTGGTGCCCGGATCTTCGCCATTGCGGATACTCTGGATGCCATTACATCGGACCGACCCTATCGCAAGGGACGGACTTTTGCAGAGGCTCGGGCCGAGATCGTTCTTTGCTCCGGCAGGCAGTTTGACCCAAAGATTGTGGACATATTTATTCGGATGCCGCTGGAGCGTTGGGGCGATCTGCGCGACGAGATTACGCGGATGTCGCCGGCGGCGGTCTCGTCGACGCTGTGCCGTCCGGCAGTTGCGCTACAGGCTGCAGGAGACTAGCATCGGCGGTATGGAAGCTCTAACAGAAGTTGAAATCGCCAATTTCCTGGAAGAAGACAAGCTGTGGATGCTCGTTGAGGGCAGACTAGTACGCGAGTGGCGGTTTCCGGATTTCGTCGCTGCGATGGCATTCGTCAATAGGGTGGCCGCAGTTGCAGAGGAAGCCGGGCATCACCCGGATATAGATATTCGCTATAACCGTGTTCGGATGGGGCTGGTCACGCATGACGCGGGCGGCGTTACCGAACGCGATATATCTATGGCAAAACATTTGAGCCATCAATTTTCTCTCTAATTTTAGGATTTTCATGTAAGTCATTGATTATTATGGATCGATACCCGACATCCGACTCCATGACGTGGTATTTTTTGCGCCCCGCACAACTATTTTGGTGAAAAAAGGTATTTATTTTTAGGGAGGATATGAATTGAAGTAGATTTTTCTCTTCGCAGGTGCTATGTTCTATCCATACGAGTGAGAGCAAACCACTCGGACAAGTTTTCGGCAGTGAGTTTTCCCGCCGACATGAGTTGCGTCACTGGCCTCCCGGCATGAACAAAATACCGTTCATGCCGCCTTTTTTTGCCATTTTTAGAGTGTGAGTTGTCTGGAATGATGGAGCGTTGGGGCAGGTGGGTGGACGCGCACGAACGGACTACGCTGGGGGCGCTGGCCTTGTTCTATCTGGGGATTGTGGTTGCGCAGGCGTCTCTGAAGCTGCTTTGGGCAGATGAACTTATCACCTTCTATATCTCCCGGCAGTCGGGGTTGAGCGGGATTTGGCGTGCGTTGCAGGCCGGAGCAGACCCGAATCCACCGCTGATGCATGTGCTGGTGAAGGGGTCGACCGCTCTGCTCGGTGGAAATGCGCTGGGGATGCGGGTGCCGGCGATTCTGTGTGTGCTGCTCGCGATCTCCGCGATCTGGTGGATGCTGCGGCGTTGGGTGCGGCCAGTATTTGCGCTGCTTGGGGTGCTGGCGTTCATGGCGACACGGGGGTTCGACTACGCGTATGTCGCGAGGTCGTATGCGCCGATGATGGGTTTCGCGATGGCGGGTTTGGCGCTGTGGATGTTGGCGTCGGACTTGATGGGGTGGCGGCGACTGTTGGCATTGGCCGGGATGGCGGCTGCGCTCGTTATGGGGCTTTCTTCCAATTACTACTGCGTCCTGGCGTTCTTCCCAATTGCGGTCGGGGAGATTGTCGGTAGGAGACTTCGCGTTGGAGTTTGGTTGGCTATGGCGGTCGCTTCCCTGCCGTTGATCGCCTATCTACCGCTGATTCGCCACGATATTGCGGAGTTTGGACCGCATGCGTGGAATCGGCCTCAGATCTCCATGTTGGGGATGAGCTATCTGGAGTTGGTGGAGGGGATCTTCTGGCCGGTACTTGGGTTGGGGATTTGGGCCATCTGGCGCGCGAAGGAAAAGACGAACACGGAGGGCGCAGAGGTATCACGGAGGAACACTGAGATGGCTGCGGTGGTTGTTCTGTTGGTGTATCCGTTCCTTGGGTATGCGATCGCGGTGGGTGGGGCGGGGATGATCTCTCCGCGGTCTGTGGTGCCGGTTTGTTGCGGATTTGGGCTGATTGCGGGGCTGTTGGCGCAACGTTTGTTTGGTGGTTCGAAGCAAGTCGGGATGACTTTGGTGTTGGGGTTGGTGGTCTGGGTAGGGGTGCGGGAGTGGGTTTGCGCGAACATATTGCTCGAACAGCGGCAAGCATTTTTTGTGCTTGGGACTGAAGTAGCAGAGGCCGGTCCAGGTCTTATTCTCGTCGGCGATTCATCGTTTGTGCTGCCACTATATTTCTATTCCAGCGATGAGGTTCGCCGGAGAATCTTCTTCCCCATCGATTTCGAGATGATCCACCAGTTTGAATCGGATGACTCTGGAGAACAGAACCTGTGGGCCGGGCGGGATGGAGTCTTTCCGTTTCGGATCGAGGGCCTCAAGGCAGGAGCGTCTTTAATGCCCGGCGACGTACTGATTGGCAGACGGGATGGATGGCTTGCAAAGGCAGTATGGCCGAATGACTTTGTCCCGAAACAGCGGTCGGATGAGCGGACCTGGGAGCGAATCGGCGGCGTATTTACGCCTATGGGACAGGAAGAAACACGAATCTTTCGAGCTCCATGAAATTTGAGCGTCGGGAATCTACCCCGGTGCTCCGTTGTGCCATAGGTCACAACGCGGCGGTTCGCAATCGCGCTATGATTGTGGGTATGAAGAAGCTGATTGGTTTATTGGCTCTCGGGTTAGTGGCGCTGGCGGCGTCGGCGCAGTGGACAAATCCTGCAGAGGATATTCCTGCTTACAACATCGGCGCTCCGACGAAGGCTTTGCCAACGATTATGGCTGGCGGACAGCTCTCCGGACCGTACTTTGCACACTCGTACCAGAAGACCGTGTACCAGATGGCAGCGAAGATCCCCAATGTGATCCACCAGCAGCCTTGCTACTGCCGCTGCGATCGCGAGATGGGCCATAACAGCCTGCACTCCTGCTTTGAAAGCACGCACGGCGCGGCCTGCTCAACCTGCATGAAGGAAGCGGTGTACAGCTACCAGGAGACGAAGAAGGGTAAGACCCCTTCCCAGATTCGGGCAGCGATTGAGCGCGGCGAGTGGATGAATGTAGACCTGGAAAAGGCGACAATGTAGGTCCGGACCGGCTAATTGGGGAGCGACATGGGTTGGTTGGGGTGGGCTCTTCTCTCGGCAGTGTTTGCCGCGGCTACCGCGATTCTGGCGAAGATCGGGATCAAGGGTATCGATTCGAATCTGGCAACAGCGATTCGGACTTCGGTGATTCTTGTCTTTACTTGGGCCATCGCGATTGCGCTGAATCAGCATCACGGGATCAGCGAGATCAGCCGGCGCAGTTGGGTCTTCCTCGTCCTGAGCGGGATCGCGACGGGGCTTTCGTGGCTCTGCTACTTCCGTGCGCTGCAGTTGGGGCCAGCTTCGAGCGTGGCTCCGATCGACAAGTTGAGCGTAGTCATCGTGATTGTGGCGGCCTGGCTGGTTCTGGGGGAGAGTATGACGCCGCTGAAGGTTCTCGGTGGCGGTCTGATCGCAGCAGGGGCTGTGGTGTTGGCACTGGCTTAGCGGCACCCTGACGGATCTGGCGGTATACTGGATACAGTTCTTTGAGTGCCCAATGCAATGTTGGTGCCAGCTCCAATAATGGGGGCGTCACGGTTTCGACGGGATTGCTTGTGGCAGAGAGGCATGCCGGGGTGGGTACACCCGTAATCGCGCCCAAAACTATAAGTGCCGAACCTCAATTCGCGCTTGCTGCTTAATCATAAGTAGCCGATCACTCTAGCTTCGCCTACGGGCTGGTACTGATCGTCGCACAGTAGGCTGGTCCCAACTGCTCCGCCTGAGCGGAAGGGATGAGATTGATCAGGCTGGTCGGTGACACGTCTTCGCCCGTTCTAAGTGGCACTGACGAGACAAAGATGAACCTGGGAAAAGCATGAAAGCTCTCTGTTGGAAGTTTTTTCGGACGTGGGTTCGACTCCCACCGCCTCCACCATTTTTATATCGTTTAGAACCAACACTTTACGAAATACCGCTAACAAATTGCGCTAATCTTGTGCTAGGCTTCCTTCAACACGAGGGAAGCCATGACCACTCCGGTTATCACAATCTTTGTCCGCCACGCCGCCGGTTGTAAGTACGCGGGGGATGATTTCTCCAAGCGTTGCTCTTGCTGGAAACACCTGCGATGGAGCCACGACGGCAAACAACACCGCCGGGCCGCCGGGACGAAGTCATGGGCCGAGGCCGAGACTGTCAAGAGGGACCTTGGGGACCAACTAGCGGGCCGCACCGTTGCGCCCTCGGCGGAGCCTGTCCGGGATATCGCGGCGTGTGTCTCGGTCTTCCTCCAGGACAAGGAAGTCCAAGGGGTGACGGGCGGCGTCCTCCAGAGATACAAAAACTTCCTTGGGCGGCTTGAAGCGTATTGCACCGCCCGGGGCGTCTACACCGTGGCGGGTATCTCCCGGGAGGTCATCACCGGGTTTATGGGCGAGTGGCCCGCGTGGTATCCGTCAACCCTTACGAGGGCCAAGACCCG
>JAYVZU010000099.1:0-6967 GCA_043783075.1 Rhodanobacteraceae bacterium | reverse complement strand
TTTTCTCACAGGATTAACATGCAGTCGCCGTAGCTGAAGAAGCGATACTTTTCCGCGACGGCGTGGGCGTAGGCGGCTAGTGCTCGTTCCCTGCCCTGCTTGGGACCCAGGAAGGCGGAGACCAGCATGATCAGGGTGGATTGCGGTAGGTGGAAGTTGGTGAGCAGGCCGTTGATGACGCGGAATTGGTGACCGGGCTGGATGAAGATGTTGGTCGCGCCGGAGTGCGGTTCCAAGCGGCCGATTGCGGCGCAGTGCTCGAGCGTGCGGGTGGTGGTGGTGCCGGCGGCGATGATGCGGCGGCCATCTTTGCGTGCGGCGTTGATGGCTGCGGCGGTGGCGGCGGGGAGGGTGTAGTGTTCGGTGTGGAGACGGATGTCTTCGAGGCGTTCGACGCGGACGGGCTGGAAGGTGCCGAGGCCGACGTGGAGGGTAATGCGTTCTACTATGATTCCCATCGCTTGCAGCTCTGCGAGGATTTCGGGCGTGAAGTGGAGGCCGGCAGTGGGTGCGGCGGCGGAGCCTGGAGTGTTGGCGTAGACCGTTTGGTAGCGGGTTTTGTCGTCGTTTGAGTCGTCGCGGTGGATGTAGGGGGGGAGCGGCATGTGGCCGATTTGGTCGAGTTTCTGCAGGAAGAGGGGGTCGGGGGTGAAGCGGAGGATGCGCTCGCCGAATTCTCCGGAGGAGAGGACTTGGGCGGTGAGGATAGTTGCGCCGGATTCGTTGGGGAAGAGGAGTGTTTCGCCGACCGGGACTTTGCGACCGGGGCGGACGAGGGCTGACCACTCGTTGGGGGCGAGTTGCTGGGTTAGCAATACTTCGATGCGACCGGAGGGGCTGGGAGAGTTGGCCTGCGTGGTGAGGCCGGCGCGGACGGCGTAGAGGCGCGCGGGGAGGACGCGGGAGTCGTTGAGGATGAGGAGATCGCCGGAGCGGAGGTGGTGGGGGACGTTGCGGAAGTGGTCGTCTGCGACGGCCCCGGTGGCGCGGTCGACGCGGAGCATTCGGCTGGAGCCGCGGACTGCTGGTGGGGTCTGCGCGATGAGATCTTCGGGCAAGTGGAAGTCAAAATCGGAGACGAGCATTAGCGGACTGCCTTGGCCATTGCTACGGCTTCATCAAGCGCTTGCTGCACGCGCGGGAGGGTGGCTTCGGCGGCTGGAATGTGTTTTGGCCACGTCATGACGACGCGGGAGAATGGCTTGGGAATCAGGAATCGATCCCAGGATTTGAGTTCCCATGCGCTGAGCGGCAGGGCGTAGAAAGCACCGACCCATGGGGCGTCGACTATCGTTGCCAACTGAACAGGGCCGGGTTGCGCGACCATTGCGGGGCCTCGGGGGCCGTCGGCGGTGAAGGCACAGCGGTGGCCGGATTTATAGGCCTCCACCATCTCTCGCAGGGCGGATGGGCCGCCGCGTGAGCTGGAGCCGCGGATGGCGCGAAAGCCGAGGTGCTCGACGGTGCGGGCGATCAACTCGCCGTCGAAGCTGCGGGAGATCATGATGGCGATGTCGCGGCCCTGGAAGCGGTGGGCACAGGTGAGCAGGGAGCGATGCCAGAAGGCGAAGACCGTTGGGCCGGGGATGACGTCTCCGCGGGTCGGGTCTCCGTAACCCTCGGCGAAGATGTCCTCGTAGCGGAGGGTTGCGCCGACTACGCGAATGATGAGCGCGGTGAGCCGGGGGACGATCGCCAGCGTCAGTCGTTGGGAGAAGGAATATGCCACTGGGATAGTTTAGCTGGGTGCTAGCTGTACTTGAGCCAGCGCAGGATCTCGGGGAGGTTGGGCTTCTTGCCGTACATCAGGATTCCGATGCGGTAGACGCGGCTGGAGACCCACAGAATCGCGGCGATGGCGAGGCTCATGAGGAGGAAGCTGAGCCAGATCTCCCACGGCCTGGGGGAACCGATGGAGATGCGCAGGTTCATGAGGAGCGGGCTGCAGAACGGGATGAGTGAGACGATGCGGGAGAGGGTTGAATCGGGACTTTTGACGACCATCACGACGACCAGCATGCAGAAGGCCAGCGGCATGACGAGAAACAGGTTGAGCTGCTGCAGTTCCTGCTCGGAGTTGGTGATCGCTCCCAATCCAGCGGCGATGGCGGAGTAGAGCAGGAAGGCGAAGATGAAGTAGAGGACGAAGAAGAGCATCTGCGGCACGGTGATGATGGAGTGGCCGCCGCTGCCCGCGAGGCTGCCGGCAAAGTAGACACCGAGGCCGCCGGCTGCGGTCATCCAGATTGCCGTTTGGGTAACGCCGACAGCGCCGACACCGAGGATCTTTCCGGCGAGAAGTTCATCGGAGGTGATGGTTGAGAGCAACACCTCGAAGATACGGCTGGACTTCTCTTCGATGATCGAGCGCGCGGTGTTCATGCTGTAGAGCATGATGACCATGTACATGAGGATGAAGAGGACGTAAGCCCCGAAGAAGGCGGCGGTGGTATCGCCAGTCTCCGGATTTTCAATCTCGATGGGGGCTAGAGCGGCGTTGATCTCGTCACCATCCATGCCAGTGCCGGAGAGCCGTTCGCGCAGGAGAGCGCCTTTGATGCCGGTCTTGAGGAGGGTGTCGGTGCCGATGTCGGAGGCGGAGCGGCCGCGGTAGATGAAGCGCGGGCGGTCGCCTTTGTCGGGTGCGGGCACGACCTCCAGAAAGCCTGTCAGTGCAGAGTTAGACGCCTTCAGCTCTGTCGTCAGGCGGGCCCGCGCTGCGTCGTTTGCGGGAGCAATATCGACCAGCATATTGCTGTCTTTGCCCTTCTCCAGCTGGCTCTTGAGGTCCTGGGCAAAGACGGCATCGTTGGAGAGAATGGCGACGTGGGCTGAGGATTTGGTGCGTTGCGCGAGGAATCCGCCGCCATATCCAAGGCCGCCGAGGATGAGCGGAATCAGGAGCGTCGCGACCATGAAGGCGCGTGTGCGGACCCGCTCCAGATACTCGCGACGGGCGATCAGCCATATATTACGCATCGACGTTTTCTCCCACGGTCTCGATAAAGATCTCTTCGAGGGTTGGCTCCATGACTTCAAACCGCGTAAATCGTGTGCCTCGCGAGACGGCCTGATGCAGCACGAGTTGTGCCCCTTCGCTGTCGTGGAGTGTGATCTCGGCCCTTTCGCCGAAGATCTTGAACTTTGCGATTGCGGGGTGGTCGAGGAAGGATGCGTCGCCGGTGAAGTTAACGTGCAGACGGTTGGCGGAGTAGCGTGACTTGACGTCGCGCATACTGCCCTCCAGCACCAGCTTGCCTTTGTAGAGCAGCGCGATTTCGTCGCAGAACCGCTCCACCTGGTCCATGCGATGGGTGCTGAAGAGGATGGCGCGGCCCTGCTTGCGTTGGTCGAGCAAGGTATCCATCAGCAGGGCTGCGTTGACGGGATCGAGCCCGCTGAAAGGCTCGTCCATGATGATGAGTTCGGGTTCATGCAGCAGCGCGGCGATGAATTGAATTTTCTGCTGCATCCCCTTTGAGAGTTCTTCGGTTTTTTTACCGATGGCCTCGGCGATCTGCAGCTTTTCGCACCACGACTTTGCCCGTTTCGCTGCATCATCCGCGCCCAGGGCATGCAACTGACCGAGGAAGACGAGCTGCTCAAGCACGTTCATTTTCTTGTAGAGGCCGCGTTCTTCCGGCAGATAGCCGATGCGAGGTAACGCTGCGCGCGAAAACGGCTGATTGAATAGGCGGACGGTGCCGGAGTCGGGGCGGGTGATGCCAATCATCATGCGGATAGAGCTGGATTTTCCAGAGCCATTCGGTCCCAGCAAGCCAAACATTGAACCTGCCTCGATGCTGAGAGTGAGGCCCTCAACGGCAACTTTTGTGTCGTAGAGCTTGCGAATCTGGTGGAGCTGGACAATCGGCATGGAGTCTGAAATTAGTCTAGCAGCGAGACTTCAGCGTTTGGGGACCTTGGCCAGTTGAAAGATGGACGGCTCCGGCGCAGTGGACTCGACTGCCGTTACCTGCTCGACCGCGAACAGCATGCAGCAGTTTCGCTTGCCGTATCCGTTCCCGACGTCGTGTTTGCCTGCTTCCATCTCTGGCGTGACGAAAAAGCGCGCCCGCACCGTGGCTTTGACCGAGATATCTTTGCCGGGAACTGAGCGCAGCAGTTTATCCATGTGGTCGAACGTGAAGTCATGCAGCAGAACGATGCCGACGCCTTGCACAACGAGCGGTCTGGCCTCGTGGCCATGTCCGCCTGCTGGCCCGCCGTATTGCATCCACGTTCCGGCGTACTGCTTGCCCCAGAAGCAGGTGGGATCCTCAAACATGGAGTTATCCGCTCCGTGGGTCGCATAACCGGCGACCTCGACCAACTTGCCGTTGTAGAACCCGGGCGACGATTTCACGGCGCAGATGGTAGTTTTGATCGCCTGTTCCGGCTGATGATCAAAGATTGGACTTGCGAAAGCAAACATTCCGAGAAGTAAGAGTATGCGGGTCATCTAGCTCCGACGTCTTTGCGCCGTTTACTGCAACTGTTGAAACAGGGTCGCGACATCAAAGTTATTCCAAGCCTCCACGAGTTTGCCATCCCTCTCGCGGATCATGCTCATACCCGTAAAGTTCAGACGATTTCCCTTGGCTACGATGCCCAACCCTTCGCCGGTGTGGGTCGCAGAAACGATGCAGCGCGCTGCACTAAGGTCTCCATGTTGTATAAGGGCTTCAATTTCGACGTGGAGGTCTGGCGATGCGGCGCGGAAGGCTCGAAACATCACTTTGAAAGCCTCAGTGCCGACGATTTCCTGGCCATCTGCATCGGTAAGACCGTGAGCGATAACATCGGGCACGGCTAATTGGTTAATGGCGGACTCTCGACCCTGGTTCCAGACTTCCTCGTACCACCTGCGCTGAAGGCTCACTTACCACTCCGCTAACAGAATTCTTGAAATACCCTGGGGGAATACTTCTGGCCGGATGCGTAAGTATAGGCCCGGACTTGATGCGCGAGCCAGAGATTCGTCTATCCGATACATCTTTAAAGGGCAAGAGGTGGTGTCAGAGCCACATTGCTACTATCAGATATGCGGTTGACGACTTCGACGCGTGGTATCTGGGGACTGGCGTTGTTGGCCGTCCTGCTAACGGCGTGGACTACCGTTACCCAGGCGAAGAATCAACACCGGGCAAATTTTGGAGATTTTAGCTACCTCCAGGCCGGCAGCCAGTGCCTGATCGCCGGTTGCGACCCCTACTATTATGCTGCGTTGAACGATCATATTGCGTCGCGGCATGAGAAGCGCGTCCAGATCTTCCCGATGAGTCCGGTGTACCCGGCCAGCACGCTGATCGTGATGCTGCCGTTTACTGGTTTTGGCTGGCCGATGGCCGCGTTTGTTTACTCGGGCGTGGTCGGGCTGCTGATGGCGCTGGCTTGTGGGTTGATGATTCGATGGCTCGGATTGAGAATCTGGGACCCGGCCGCGCTGGTGTTTGTCGCGTTGCTGGTCAGCACACCATTTTCCGACACCATCGACTTTGGCAACCCGGTTGCACTGGATACTGCGCTGACGACGCTGGCTTGCCTGCTGCTGCTGCGCGATGACGCGGCCAGAACCAAAGTTGGCGATACAACGGCATGGGTATTGCTGGGGCTTTCGCTGGCGATCAAACCGCAGTTGGCGGTCGGACCGGCGGTGGTTCTTTTCTGTAAACGCGAGACCAGACGGGCGGCCCTGAAGGCTGGGCTGATGGCGATCGGGTTGCTGGTTGTGGGAATTGCGGCGTATCGACTTAGGCTGGGAAGCTTCCAGTTTCTGGCATCGCTGCGATGGGCGTTTGGACTGTCGGTGATGCCGGAGGGTTCGTCCGACTTTGCAAATAATGAGGCGGCCGACTTCCTGAATATCCAAGGCAGCTACGCAGCGATTCCGCACATCTCGCGTGCGGTTGTGCAGACGCTGGCGTGGACGACGACTGCCGCGCTCGGCATTGCCACCGCTTGGCTGGGGAGCCGTTCGGATGCGTTGAAGAAGAGACCCTGGACGATCGTGGCGCTGGCACTGGCGATCAGCTTGCTGCCGGTTTACCACCGGGGCTACGACCGGGTTTCGGCGCTGTTGCTGATTCCGGCTGTGACGGAGTTAGCCGGAATTCGCAAGTGGGTCGCGTGGCTTTACTGCGCGCTGGTCGCGTTCTGGATCGCCAACGACACGCTGATGGCGCACGTAATCCGGCGCTGGCGCTACAAGCCGCAGAGCCCGGTGGAGGATGTGCTGTTCTGCCTGATCTTGTTGGCGACTCTGCTGTATCTGCGGTGTCCAAAGGAAACACTTAAGCTGCCAATTTCGGTTCTGAGTCAAAACGAGAACTCCATGGAACCGGACTAATCCCGTAGTTCAGCAATGCGTCTGAAACGGCAGGAGACACTATGTGCTCTCGGTCGTTCAAAATTGCAAAAGCTCGCGCATCTGACGACCGGACTTCCTTAGTGTCGTTCCATCGAAATATGAGGTCTGCGGCGCTCTCCTTTGTCGGTCTCGAGATAGCTTCAACGATTCGTTCAGGCTCGCGCTTCGACTTTGGAATCCCAAAATGGAAGCGATGGTCATATCCGCTGATTCCTGTGAATTTGACGTTCGGAATATACCGAACCTCTGTGGTGTCAAGCCAAGCTGTGACGTCTTCCAAGAACAAACTCTCCACAACCGGTTGTGCAAGATAAAATACATTGTTCACCGCAAGCATTGCCTGAACCAAATCGTGCTTTCTGGCAGGAAACGTCTCGGCTGTTGCCTTAACTTCGAGCGCATTTTCGTGGAGTTTGACTCCAAATCCATTCAGAGTCAACCGGAGAAGATCTTTGCGTTTAGCAGTATGCAGATTGCAACCGGACGCCTCCAGGCCGTGAATTGTATGGCTGTCATCCGTCAGCAAAAATCCACTATCGGACCGCTTGGCATAGATTTGAAGCGCATCGTTGTGCCGATCGATGTAAGGCGTCGTTA
>JAYVZU010000098.1:0-2315 GCA_043783075.1 Rhodanobacteraceae bacterium | reverse complement strand
CGCTGCTTTCGAAGTTTCTGTAAGACGGTGGGTAGTGAGTAGTTTGGCGGGGCGGCTCTGGGGGTGATCCCTGGGGCCTCTTTTGTTGGGTAACTACTTTTCTTTTTTGTCGTCTTTGGCGTCGGGGAGTTCGGGGGGTGGGGCTTCGCCGGCGAAGTAGGATTCGCGGTTGCGGATTTTGGTGTCGTAGTCGGGGATTTTTACGGTGATGTGGTGGAGGCCGGGGGTGACTGGTTCTCCATTTTTGCCGGTGGGTTGGAAGCTGATGAGGTAGTAGTTGTGGATGTGGTTGGCGAGGTTGTGGATTCCCTTGTCGAAGCTGTGTTGGGAGCCGAAGTTGGTGTACTCGCCGCCGGTGAGGGAGGCGAGGGTGTTGGGGGCGTTCTTTTTTAGGGCCTGCGCGGCGGCGATGATGAGGCCGATGGCTCCGGGGCCGACCTGGCCGTGGAGGAGGGAGTCGAGGATCTGGGTTTTGCCGGGTTCGAAGGAGACGGAATCGACGACGGTGTTGGTGCGGCCGAGGTTGGCGATGACCTCGGCGGGCTTGATGTGGGAGCCGTGGTCGCGGGTTTCGGAGATGAGCAATATTGCCCGGCGGTTGCGGGAGATGGCGGTGGACTTGTTCTCGTCGAACATGTGGTTGGCGTAGTCGATGGCGCCGAAGGTTACGGCGTTGTGCTCGTCGCAGGGCTGGACGTTGCGGAGGTTTTCGTCGAGGGTGGGGGGGTCCGAGGTGAAGTCGCCGATGAGGTTGATGTCTGACCCGTAGGTGACGACGGCGACCTGGTGGGGGGCTCCGCCGGTGAGGTCGTCGATCATGGCGTTGAGGCCGCGCATGTTGTCGAACTGACGGATGGCGTCGCGGGAGCACTGGATGACGACGACGAGGGAGAGGCCGAGTGCGTCGGTGTCTTCGTCGAGCTTGATGGTCTGGGGGACGCCGTTGTCTTGTACGACGAACTTGTCGGCGGTGAGGCCGTAGAGCATCTCGCCTTTTTTGGTCTGGACCTGGGTGGGGACGAAGACGATGTTGGCGGTGGAGTGGAGGGTGGCGATTGGTGCGTCTTGCGCGCGGGCTGGGTTCGCAAAGACCAGAGACAACGACAGCGCGGATAGGACAGATAAGGAACGGATCACGACGGATGGAGGCGTGAGGTGCATGAGGTGAGTTTAGAGGATTCATTGGGGTAGCGCGTTCGGATCCCGCCTCAAGAGTTTGAGGCGGGATGCTGTCCCAGCGCGCTACGCCTCTGCTGGCTCGCCGCCGAAGAGTGCCCAGAATTCATTCAGGGGATTGGTGTTTGGAAACGGGTTTGCGGGAACGGGAACACCGAGGAAGGCGCACAACGGCTCGCAGCCTTGTGCGACTTCGTAAGGGCGGTGGGTCTGCGGCGGAGGGGCGGTGGTTTTGATCGGCCCCACCTCTACCGCGGTGGGGCTGCGATTGAGATGGGTCTGGCGGCTATTTTCGGGCTTTGTTGCGAGCGGCGTCTTCGGCTTCGATCTCGTCGGCCATTTTGCTGAAGTCCAAGGGGTGTGCGTCTCGGGCCTCGTTGATAACCCGAAAATCAGCGGCAGTGAGAGCTCGCTGATCGAGCGGCTCCTCCTTCAGAACCAGATTGAGTTCCCCAGAAACTAGAACCATTCGAGTTCTAAGGTTGCCTGTCTGCACAAAATCATCCGTAAGCAGAGCACGATACTCGATCAACTGGGCCTCCGACATACGGGAGATGGCCTGAGTTGTGGGTGTTCGTAGGTCCGAGAACTGAAAGACATACGAAGTAACTTTCTCGTCCACTTCGTGTAACTTTTGGTTTTCGCCCTCAACCTCGGCCTTTCGAAATGCGACGACTCCATAGGCTCGCTTCAGACCTTCGGGCAGCAACGCGATTCGCCCGTCGGCCTGAGCTCCCTGCCAGATGGGGTTGAGAAGCGCCATGTTTCCTGTGCCTTCGACACCGTGGCCCTTGGGTGGAGCGACAAACGGCCGGACTGGCGGGTCTGCCTTGCCATGGCTTGAGATCAGTAGGTTAACGTCGTTGCGCAGCGCCAGACGCCATTTTATCCGGGCGTCGTCCTGCTCGATGTCGATCTCGGCGTTGCGCTGCAAGATTTCAGATTCGACGTGGAGTTCGTCTTCGAGCAGATGGCGCTCGTGGAGGCGGTGGAAGTACTCGACCGTCTGCTCCAGGCTAACGGCGATCAGCAGCCCAACAGTGATGGTTGCGATGTGGATGAAGAAGTCTTTCCAAGTATGGTTAGGGCTGTGGGGCGGGTGGACGTCTAGCATGGGGTCGGACTCTCCTCTTTTGTTT
>JAYVZU010000097.1:0-7009 GCA_043783075.1 Rhodanobacteraceae bacterium | reverse complement strand
CTCACCTTGAGCGTAAGACCGCCCTTGTCTTTGTTCTTGAGCTGGGCATTCTCTGCCCGAAGGCGTTCCAGCTCCGCTTGCATCTCCGATTCACTCATTAGTGCTCTCCTAGCCATCCGTGTAGAAAAAACGATTTCGTTATTGCGGTATTGCTCCAATCTTATCCCCTACGCTCGACACGTTCCGCGCCAGCTCATACCGCCAGCGGCCATGACTGCCCTCAGCATTCACAGCATTCACCCAGCGAGCCGCCGCGCTGGCCTTGACCTCAGCCAGAGGGTCGAAACCCTTCGTCTCAAGAATAATCGTCGTCCCCGGCACGTCTTTCAGCCGCACCAGGAAGTCCGGCACATAGTCGTGCATCTGGCCGTTGTGCAGGTAGGGAATCCCAAAGCCAAGCCCCGCATTCTTCACAAACATCTCAACCCGAGGATGCGTGTCCAGAATGAACGCCGCCGCCTGCTCCCACTGCTGCGTATCTGCAATCACAAAGTTCACATGGCTCCGCATGACCTCACGAACATCCTTGCTGGTCCATGTGTCCACGTCGGCGGTCGAGCCTTCCATGCGGTTCTCTTCATAACGTGGAATCTCAGGAGCTTCGCCTTGCGCCTGGTCCGGTCGAAGGTGCTCGCGTAGGACTTCGATCAGCCAACCGAAGTATGGCGAGAGGAAGGCATCCTTTAGATTGCCGCCGTGCAAGACTTCAACTCGCTCGCGTAGATACCTTTCCACAACAGGCACGAGCTGAGGGAACAACGTGTGCGGCGCAATGGTCGCTCCCGGCTGGGCACAATACTCCCGTGTCAGCCGCTGAGCGCACTCAAACACTAACTGCTGTGTCCGGTGCCGTTTTCTGAATTCCTCAAGATCGGCCTGCGACGCCCTTCCCGGCCCGCTCATCGTCAGCCGGCCTCTGTCCGTCATGCTCAGTCCGCGCATCTCGATCTCAGTCGGAATATGCAATGGATCGATCTTGAGCGGAGGCACGTTTTCCCAGTCGAAGGCAATGCGGTTCCGAATCGCCTGCGTGTATCCCTCTACCCGTGGGAAGGTGATCTTCAGCGCCGCCCGTTCCGGCAACGCATGAACATGATGCCGCTTCACCCGCTCTGGGGCAGCGCCTTGAGGATTCGCCTTGAAGGGCACCACCTCAAACGGCACTCCAAGCACGGTTGCAATCTCCTCCGAAAAGCGGTCATCCTTGCCCAGCTCGTAACTCGCCCGACGCAGCCCACGCCCTACCACCTGCTCACAGAGCAGTTGTGACATGAAGGGGCGGAGTCCGATGATGTGCGTCACCGTATTGCAGTCCCAACCCTCAGTCAGCATTCCGACGCTGACGATGCACCGAATATCTCGCCCAGGAGGATGCAGCGGCCGCTTCAGCTTTTCCGCCGTTTCAACAAACTTCTCCGGATAGATCGGCTGTCCTTGGCCGTCCCGCGTCCAGTCCGTCTTGCCAACAGTGTCGAGCGTGAAGCGCATCCACCGTTGCTCATCTCCCTTAGCTCCGCCGTCCGACTCCTTCACAACCTTCGAGTCCACCCGGATCGTTACTGCCTGCCCATCACGATTACGCAACTGCTCCAGCCGCGCCGACGGCAGCCCCGCTGGGGTCTTGTCCTCAGCGATCCACTCATAGATCACCTTTGCCAGCTTCGTATTCTTCACCACCAGGATGTACACCGGCTCCCGATCCCGAGCCTCGCTCTCCCAGTGATCGAACTCTTTCTGCCATAGACTGCCCAGCATCGTGATCGCCTGCTGCGCCCACTTCAACACCGCCTCCGGTTGAGGATTTGCCCGCGTCCCTCCGCGTTCCCGAGCCGTCAGTCGCCCCGGCAGCATGACCCACTCCCAGATGTTCCGATACCCCGGAATCTCCGCACCTGTGTTGTCCCGTGCGGCAAGCTGGGGAACCTTCACCAGACCCGATTCAATCGCATCGATCAAACCGAAGTCGCTCACCACCCAGGGAAAGGGCTTATTTGTCTCCTGCCCCACCCGACCGACGAAGTACGGCGTGGCTGAAAGATCCACGCAGAAGTTAATCCCACGCATCCGCTGAATGCGATCCAGTCCTTCGACCCAGACCGTAGCTTCCTTCTTATCTCCCAGCAGTTCGGCGTCGTTCTCCTCTTCATCGCCATCGTCGTCCTCGTCTTCATCGACGATTTCTTCGGCGATCCGGTACGCATGGTGCGCCTCATCGTTCAGCACCAGGATGTTTTTCTTGCCGCCAATATCGCGCCCGAGCACACGTTGCAGCAGAGCCGTATCGCTCTCCACATACCGCGCCGACTCCACAAACACTTTTTTCAACGCACCTGTTTTCGGGTCGGTCTCCGCGTCGATCACCGTCAGCAGTCCGCGCGAGACTTGCCGCTCATACTCTTCCAGCGTCAGGTATCTCTTATTTCGAGCCGTCGTGGTTTTCGGCCCAATCCGTATTGCTTCCCGTGTCCGCACCAGGACGCCGCGCTTCTCAACCTTCGCTCCGTCGGTTTGTACGCTCTGCGGCTCAAAGACGTGCCAGTTTGTGACCAACACCCTGCCCTGCGTGAGCTGGGGCATCATGCGCTCCGGCACCAGGTCGCGGGTGCGGTAGATGCTCGCATCTCCCCGCTCCGGCTGTAGCTCCGTCAGCCGGTCCCGGATGGTGACGTTTGGACATACCGCGACCACGACATCAGAGAAGCGCTTATCGCCACGGCTTGCAACCTTGTTCAGGATGCTCCACGCCGTCAGCATCCCCATAACCGTCGTCTTCCCTGCCCCGGTTGCCATCTTGCAGGCATAGCGCAGAAAGCCGCTGTACCCGGATTCCTTTCGATCGGCACTCGGCTCGTCCCGAGGCACTGCAATCCCCTGGAGGAAGTCTTGCCGCGCCTCCGTTAGGAAGATGATCGTCTTTGCCGCTTCCAGTTGTGCGTAGAAGAGCCGCTTCTGCCGACCTTCGTCCTGCCAGTACGTCAGTAGCTCGGTCGTAGTCCGAGTGGCGCCGGCGTAGCCCGATGCCTCCCAAGCCTTCAGCCGTTCGCGGATCAGGTTCACCATCACCAGCTCATACGCGCCGGTATACAGAGCGGACGGCCCCAGAATCTTGCCATCGGTCGTCCAGGAGGTTCTTTGATCGCGTGGCTCAAAGACAAACGAAGGCCGACGCCCTTCTCGCTCCTGTGGCGTTTCTCCCTCACGCAGATACCAGAAGCTCTCCGGCTCATGGAACGGGCTATTGAGAATTGGCCGACTGACTTCGTTGCTACTCACCGCTGCATCGCTGCTCATGCCAGCACCGCCGCAGGGGCATCGCTCAACTTCTTTACCACCATCAGCTCGTTGCCCCGGTCGTCGATGACCTTGACCGCAATCTGTGCGTCTTTGCGGGACTCAAACGGCGCACTCACGGACCCGGCAAGATGATCCCAAAGGCTTGCTTCATAGTCCGCCTTCAGCGCTTTCTTCAGCGCGTCCCAGGCGCTCGTTCGCGGGAAGAACGCCTGTGTCACATGGAAGCACATGCCGTTGTAATCCGTATCGAGTAGCCAGGCGGGTACATCGTCACCTTTGGCATGATGGTTCTCCATGGAGATTGGATCGAACACGTCCAGCCCAATCAACTCCACCTGATAGCGCCCACTGGCATGTTTCGTCACCGCCACATCCGGCAGCCCGCACACGGAGAAAATCTGGCTCGAACGCATATTCTTCAGCAGATCGCCCATGTTCAGATCCATCGTCGCTTGCACATACGTGGCGGCCACACCCATTGCGTCTTCGCAGCTTTGGATCAACTGGCGAGCGTTCGGCTCAATGGCAAATCCGATGCAGTACAAATGCGTGTAGTCCTTCGCCGCAGCTTCTTTAGCGGCGCTGTACACGAACCCTTCGGAGATGCTGCCGTTCTCCGGCCCAAAGATGATCGCCACCGCCTTTCGGCTCATCCCCGGCAACAGCAAACCGTTCGCCTCAGCCGCTTCGCCCACGACATCAACGAGCGTTGGAGTCTGACCATCGGCGCTTGCTTCAACGCTCGCCTCTACCAGCCCCGCCAGTGTTCGGGTAAGCGGTCGGATATTGTGCAGCCGCACCGTCCGGTTCCCTTCCAGCCGCAGCAATGGACTACGCTTCAAAATCTCTAGCATTCTGTCCAGATAACTCCCCGCCTGCTCGCTTGGAGTCTCGACAGCAGCCCGCTCCGTCTCGGACTTTTGATTCCCCTCCACATCCAGTGGTGTCGGAATCGTCGCCTCAAAGCAGAAAGGCCCCGAGATTCGAGTTATATTTTCGTCTTCCTCTGGACGATCAACCAAGACCTCTTCTTCCGCAGGCTCATTGTTCGCTATCGATTCAAGTTTTAAGTGCGGAACGATACCACCGACTTCCTCGCCCTTCTTGTTGACCCGGCGCTTGTACTCAAAGCCTGCTGATGGGCTTTGGCCGCCATCATGAAGTTTGTACCAAGGAAACGTCGCTGTAAGGAGCCTCTGCCTCGACAACGCTAACGGAACGCGAGACGTGTCGCAGGTGATCCAACGACGGCCCCATTGCTCTGCAACAAACGCAGTTGTCCCCGAACCGCACGTGGGGTCCAAAACGAGGTCACCTGGTTTTGTGGCAAGGAGCATGCATCGCTGAATCGCAATGTTTGCCGTTTGAACTGCGTAGACTTTCCCAGCCGCCCCAAACTGATTTTGTCCTACTGTGTCCGTCCAAATATTGCTTAGCTCGAATGCAGGAAAGTCCTCTAAGAAGCGGATATATCCTAAAGTTTCTTTCCCTGCGTAGATCCGGCCGGCATCCAGCAGCCGCTTCATTCCTTCTTCGCCGGTTTTCCAATAGCCCTTTGCCGGCTTCCATGCTTTTCCCTTGAATGGGACTGGGAAGTCGCCGGGAGGTTTAGAAGATGTCAGGTTATCTGTGGCAAAGATCCTTGCGCCAGGGGGAATTTCGCCACCAAGCTTCTTGATCGTCGTCGTACTTCCATCTTTCAACAAAATTTTGGTGTACCCGGTGCCCCCTACTTCGCCGGCGCGTTTTGTTTTATAGAGATTGCGTCGCTCCGCGCGCGCAGCATCTTTGAAAAACCAGACGATGTAATCATTCACAACAGAGAGATCGTCGCCGGTTGTAGAGGTGGTCTTCGAGTAGGTGATAATTGCCACGAAATTTTCTAGGCCAAACACCTCATCCATGACTTCTCGAACATGATGAAGGTTGTCATCGCTAATCTGCATGAAAAAGCTTCCGCTGGGTGTCAGCAACTCCCGCGCTACGATCAGCCGATCCCGCAAATACGTCAGGTAGCTGTGGAGCCCAAGTTCCCACGTATCCCGGTATGCCTGCACCATTTCCGGCTCACGGGTCAGGTCGGCATCGTCGTTGTTCTTCACATCACGCTTGCGGACGAATGGCTGAAAGTTCGATCCGAACTTCACTCCGTACGGCGGGTCCATATAGATCATCTGGACTTGCCCGCCCATCCCCTCGTACTCCAGCAGCGAGTTCATCACCACCAGCGAGTCGCCGAGCACCATCCGGTTCACCCACTTGTCCCGGTGCTCATAGGGCTTCATCCGCTCCGCCAGGGGCCGACCCGGATCACCGAAGAGACTTGCTTGCTGATCCACGTCCTCCCTTTTGTGCCCCTTGAGCGTCTGGAGGATCGCTTCCGTCGAGAGTCGCTCGTGGATGAAGAGCGGAAGCGTCGGCACATCCATCGAAAGCCGCTCCGCCTTCCCTGCCCAGTCCAGAAACGGTTTGCCCAACCCTTGCAGTTCCCTGACCGCATCTCCCAGGCTATTCACCGTCATCAGCACCGCGTTCCCGGCACCGAGAAACCGCTTAGGCTCGGAAAAACGATGCGGGCTGGGGAGCTTCGATGCTTCCACGATCAGCCCCAGCAACCACTCCCCAATCGTCCGTGAAGCCCCATCGTCCCAGCTCAGGGCCGGATCGAGCGAGCTGTCGTACCGATACGTCTTCGGTGCCTTGCGCTTCTTGAATTGAGCCTGAGTTCCAACTTCGGGCCGCATCGGCGTCTCCTGCGTGTGCAGGTAAGGCTCGGCAACCCTGCTCATTGCAGGACGTTTTGTGCGAGTGGCCATCGAATCGAAACTCCAGAAAGTGCGTATTCATCTGGCAAAGCGTTGAACCCGCTCAGCCTACGCTCCCATCTTCGCAGATCAGGAAATAACGAAAGCACGAAATCCTCACCGGGGTATCAACCTCGATACATAAAAGACGCAATCGTTATTTCTGTAATAGACGAAGAAACGCTTTCGTCTTATCGTTGGAGCATGGCAGTCATCGTGGGTATGGTTTCGCAGAAGGGTGGCGTGGGCAAAAGCACCCTCTCCCGGCTTGTGGCGCGGGAGTATGCGCTGGCAGGCTGGACGGTCAAGATTGCCGACCTCGACGTTTCGCAGGGTACGAGCTTCAATTGGCAGTCCCGCCGTTTGCAGGCCGGAATCGAGCCGGTCATTCCAGTTGAACGTTTCGGAACCGTGGAACAAGCATTGAAGACTGGCAGCCACTACGACCTGCTCATCCTGGACGGGCCGCCACACTCTACGGCCGGCACCCTCAAGATCGCGGCTGCATCCCTGCTCACCATCCTTCCCACCGGCCTTTCGCTAGACGACCTAGAGCCGTCTGTTTTGCTCGCCCACGAGCTGCGGAAACGAGAGATCAAGGCGGCGAAGATGGCCTTTGCCCTCTCCCGCGTCGGCGATAGCGAGTCGGAGATCGAGGAAGCCCGCGAGTACATCGCCGAGGCGGGATACCGTGTATTGGCCGGGAGCCTGCCCGAAAAGACCGCCTACCGGCGCGCTTCGGACGAGGGGCGTTCCCTCACGGAGACCCGGTTTCCCTCGCTCAACAAGCGTAGCGACGAGCTTGCCCAGGGGATCGTTGACCTTATCACTCAGATGCAGAAGGGAAAGGCAGCCTAAATCATGGCAAACGTACCCCCACCCGTCAAAAAGTCCCGCAAGGGTCCACCGCC
>JAYVZU010000096.1:0-21021 GCA_043783075.1 Rhodanobacteraceae bacterium | reverse complement strand
CTCCAGGCGACCTTGTGCTTGATTCTCTCACGCTGCTAGTGGCCGGAGTGGTAGGGGTGCCCGGCGAGGATGGTGAGTGCGCGGTAGATTTGTTCGGCGACGACGGCTTTGGCTAGCTCGTGGGGGAGTGTCATGCGGCCTAGCGAGAGGGTTCGGTGGGCGCGGGTGCGGGCGATGCAGGACCATCCGTCGGCGGGGCCGATGGCGAAGAGGATGCGGGGAACGGATTCGTCGCGGAGTCGACCGATAAGGGCGGCGAACTCTTCTGAGGTGAGGGTGTCTCCGCGCGAGTCGAAGATAAGGATGTGGGCGGCGGGTCGTCCGGGCTGGCGGTCGGCGGCGGCGAGCAGAGCGGCTTCGGAGTCGAAGACGGTGGCGATGATGGGGCACAGGCGGGTGGAACGGGCGATGTAGTCGTTTGCGAGGGCTTCCGCTGCGGCAGATTTGGCTTTTTTTACACGCTGTGAGATTGAGGCGAGGACAAATTGCATGGCATCCAATTTTGCCTGAGATTGGGTCGAAACCGCTAATTTTGGCAAATTTTCCATAACAATCCCATAAATATTGGTCATGATGTGCCGGTGTTATGGATTTTCATAGTATTGATTTCGTCGATTTTGGGATTCCGGGTCAAATTGGTCGTAGTTCATGTTGAGGAGTTTGGCCCTTGACGTGCAGTACCCAAAGCATCGCTAACTTGTTCCTTTCAAATCTGGTTGGCCAGTGTACTCACCCAGCGTCCGGTTCTAACTTTGGAGAGGTTTCACACATGATTTTTGTAGATGGATTGAAGATGCGCCGCGCACTTTCTGTTGCGGCACTGATGATTTGCTTTGGCAGTTTGGCAGCAAGCGCTCAAACCAGCCAGGGAATCTTGTCGGGCGTAGCCCGCGACACCACGGGTGCCGTATTGCCCAACGCCAAGATTACGATTACGAACGAAGCGACGGGTGAAGTTCGCACTGCCCAATCGAAGTCCGATGGCGGGTACCGCGTGGACGCTATCGCTCCTGGCCGCTACACCCTCGTCTTTGAGGAGGCTGGCTTCGACACGAAGAAGGCGACCGGAGTGGTCATCAGCCCATCGATTGTCAGCTCCTACGATGCAGTCATGACTGTTGGCAAGGTAACCGATGTTGTTGAAGTGAAGGCCGTCTCGAACGCGATCAACCTGGAGAGTGGCCAGTTGACGGGTATTCTGAGTGGCAACGACATTCAGGAGTTGCCGATCTTCTCGCTCAACCCGATCGAGCTTGCAACGACTCTTCCTGGAATTCAGCCGATCGTCCAGCCGTTTGCTGGAGCTGGGGCGCAGGGGCAGGTGTTTTCGGCAAACGGTGCTCGTCCCCGTGCCAACAACTTCCTGCTCGACGGTCAGGAGATCAATGACGTCGCCATTGCGGGTCAAGGCTTCCAGCCGGATATTCCCGGGGCTTATAGCGCGGTTGCCGTCCTGTCCAACGCGGCTTCGGCTGAGTTCGGTCGCGCGGGTGGTGCAGTCACCAACGTCGTAACGACGCGCGGCTCGAACGCATTCCACGGCTCTGGCTACGAGCGCTATACGGGTTCGGGTTTAAATGCACTCGCGGCCACGCAGCGTCAGCAGAAGTCAGTCAATCTTGCTGCTGGCCTTGCGCCGCCGGCGAAGACTCGTTTCAACCGCCACACCTTTGGCTTTACGGCGGGTGGTCCAGTCATCAAGGACAAGCTGTTTGTGTTTGGTGCCAGCCAGTGGCAGCGCTTCTACGGTCGGGCTCTTCTGGGCCGTCAGGAGTTGCTCGACGCAAACGGCGTTGCACAGATGAAGTTGATTGCGGCTCAGACCGGAACGGTTCAGGCGTCGCAGGCAGCGCTGTTCGGCAACTACCTCTCGAGCTACGGCTATCTCTCGACCTTTGCGAATACTACGGGAACTACCCCTTATAACTCGTACTCGGTGGTTGCACCGGGTTGCCCAGCTCCCTCTAACACCTGCACGGTGACGACGGCGCTGTTCCAGCGTCCGGCAGCACCGCAGCAGAGCACGGATACCCAGTTCAACGTTCGTGTGGATTTTACTCCGCGCGAGAAGGACAGCGTATCGGTTCGCTATATTCACGCTCGCAGCTTCCTTACGCCGGACTTCGGAAACAATCCATCGCTGCCGGGTTTTGACTCGCAGCAGGGCGGTTACTCCGAGCTGGCTCAGGTTGCGGAGACCCACGTCTTCAGCCCCCGGATCCTCAACGAGTTCCGTGTCTCCGAGACGCGTTTGAACTTCCTCTTCGGCTTCACGGCGCAAACGCTGGCCAACAATCTCGCGACTGCATCGCCGACCATCTCGTTGCAGGGCAACGGTATTCCGAACCTGGGTCCGAACCAGAACCTACCTCAGGGTCGCGGTGAGGATTTGTATCAGTTGCAGGATACTGTCGGTTTGCACTTTGGTCGTCAGTCCATCCGGGCGGGCGTCGACTTCGGTCGTCAGATCGAGCAGGAGTTTGTTTCGCAGAACGCGCTGGGAACGCTGAGCTATGCGGCAGGCGGATCTTACGGCTCGTCGATCGGCGAATTCATCAACAACTACCTCGGCACGTCAGGGACTGCCACCAAGACCTTCGGGAAGACCCGCGTCGATCCACACGACTGGCGCTCGGCTGCATTTGTTCAGGATGACATCAAGTTGACATCGGAGCTGACGCTGAACACAGGTCTCCGGTACGATTACTTGACGAACTCTGCGAACGGCGTTGCGTATCCTGCGATCAACCCGAATAGTGTTCTTTCTGATCCGATCAATACCGCCTATAAGATCAGCACACCTTCGATGGATTTCTCGCCTCGCCTCGGCTTTGCGTTCAATCCGCACGAGGGAATCTTCCACGATGGCAAGACGGTCTTCCATGCTGGCTTCGGAATGTATTATGACTCGGGTTTCAGCAACCTGGTCGTAAACAATGCGCAGAGCTCACCGAACGCAGTCGCTGCACTTCTGGTGTCGACGGCCAAGGATGGTCTGGCGAACTCGAATACTCTGCTCGGTTCTATTACCCCCGTCTTGAATCCGTTGTCGTCGGTGCAGTCGGTGGTCAACAATCTAGCTTACCCGTACACGTACCAGTACAACTTCGGCATTGAGCGCGAGCTGCCTTTCGAGCTGAAGCTGACGACGAACTATGTGGGTTCGCGCGGCGTCAAGCTATTCGTGAATCGCCAGTACAACTACTTCACTCCGTCCAACGGCACTGCCGCCACCACCCGTCTGAATCCGGCGCGTGGAGCGATCAATGCCCGCGGCAGCTTCGGAACCTCGGAGTACAACTCACTGCAGGTTGAACTGTCGCGTGCCTTTACGCGTGGTCTGACATTCCGCGCTTCGTATACGCTCAGCAAGGATTTGGACAACGCATCTGAAGTGTTCAACACGTTCAACTCGCCGACGTCGTATCAGGCAGACCTCTCGGGCGGCGGACTTCGTCAGGAGTGGGGTAACTCGGCCTGGGATCACCGCAACTACTTCGTGTTCTCTTACGTCTGGGCACCGAAGGGCTTCCGCGCCAGCAACATGGTGGAGAATGCTCTGCTTGGTATCGCAACGCGTCGCTGGACGATCTCCGGCGTCGAGCGTTTCCAGTCGGGACCTTACAGCACGATCAACTCCAGCGGCTTTGACGCAAACGGCGACGGAAGCACTGTCAATGATCGTCCTATCATCAGCAATCCTTCCGCTCCATTCAACACCGCAGGCATCGATGCGTCCTACCTGGGCGGCACGCAGGGTACTTATTACAGCCTGAACACCTACAACACGACCAGCCCGAAGCAGAAGGTGATTATCGATCCGAGCACGGTGCACTTCCTTGTACAGCGTGGTCAGAACTTCCTCTCGCAGGAAATCGGACGCGACACGTTCCTGCAGCCTGGCTACCAGCAGCATGATCTCGCGATTGAAAAGGGATTTGATGTTCCTCACTTCGAGCGTGGTCAATTTACGGTGCGCGCAGAGGCAAACAACGTTGGCAATCACAACAACGTTGCCCCACTGGGCGTGAATGCTTCGCTCTTTGGAGCTTCCTCGCAGCTGAACCCGGTCATCTCCCGTACGCTTGCAGGCCGTTCGATCGTCCTGTGGGCTGAGTTCAAGTTCTAAGCTGAGCGCACGAAAATAGAAAAGCCGGATACCCGCGAGGGTGTCCGGCCTTTTTACTTTGCTCCAGAAAAGATTGGAGGCGGCGAATTTGTCTGCGAACTCTGAGTTACTTCGTTGCTTTGGCGGCCTTCTTGGCTACCTTTTTAGCGGCAACTTTTTTGGCAACTACCTTCTTTGCGACAACCTTCTTTGCTGCTGGCTTGACCGTTGTCTTCTTTGCAACGACTTTCTTTGCCGGGGCTTTTTTGGCGACAGCTTTCTTCGTAACAACTTTCTTAGCGACAGCCTTCTTTACGACTGCCTTCTTTACTTCTGGTTTGGCGGTGCGGGTGCGGGTGCTGGCGATGAGGGCCTTCAGTTCGCTGCTTAGTTCGGCGACGCTGATGGTGGTGGCGGATTTACGCATCCGCTCGAGGCCGTAGTGGGCTCGCTTTTCGGCGGAGAAGATGTGGACGATGAAGTCGACGTAGTCCATCAGGATCCACTCGCCCTGGCGGCGACCTTCGACGCCGTTCGGATAGGTGCCGAACTCGCGCTTTAGGCGCAGCTCAATCTCGTCGGAGATGGCGGCGTTCTGGCGGTCGTTGGTTCCGTTGCAGATTAGGAAGTAGTCGGTGAGGCCGCTCTCGGAGGGGTCAAGCGCGAGAATGCGGATGTCCTCCGCCTTCTTGTCTTCACAAGCGGCAGCGGCGG
Organism: Rhodanobacteraceae bacterium; assembly: GCA_043783075.1. GTDB lineage: Bacteria > Acidobacteriota > Terriglobia > Terriglobales > Acidobacteriaceae > Edaphobacter. Next base: position 16,199 of record JAYVZU010000096.1, on the reverse strand, counting down.
CGAGTAGTAGTTGATAGCTTTCGGTTGAGGGCATGGAACTCCGGTGATGCAGTGACGAGTGGGTAGTGAGTAGAAGGTAGTTACTGCGTTCTAACTTAAGTATAGATGGTGGTGTTGAATATAGCCGGCAACTTGCGGGGGGAGAAGGTCTTTGCAGGGGTCTCCGGCACGTAGGCGCTCGCGAAGATTGGTGGCAGCTACGTCTTCGTGGACGGTGTCGAGGACGTGGATGTGGGTGCGTTGGGCTGGTGTGAGCTTGAGGTCAGGCGGGTCTTCGATCATGCCCGAGGAAGAGTAGCCGGGGCGGCTGACTACGATCCACTCGGCTAGCTCAAGTAGTTGGTGGGGGTCGCGCCAGCGGGCGAGCGAGAGGAAGCTGTCGGCGCCGATCAGGTTGAAGATCTGGGCGTCGGGCATGGACTGGTGGAGCAGACGGAGGGTGTCGACGGTGTAGTTGGGGAGACCGTCGGGACGGGCGGCGTCGATGGTGGATGGGGTGAAGCGGAGATCGCCCATGCAGGCCAGGGTGGTCATTGCGAGGCGTTCTTCAAATGTCGCACCGGTGGTCTGCGGTTTAAGCGGCTGCAGGCCTACTGGGGCGAAGAGAACCTGGTTGAGGGCGAAGCGGTCTGCAGCAGCACGGGCGATGGCCAGGTGGCCGCGGTGGGGTGGATCGAAGGAGCCGCCGAAGAGAGCTATGCGCATGGGGAATCTGAAAACCAAAACGAGACTTAACTAGGATAAGACTGAAAATACGGGATTAGAGCGGAAGTTCGAGTTCCTCTCCTATCCCGTATTTTTCTTTTTATCCTAGTCAGGCTTCGATTGCTTTAAGGGAAGCGGAAGACGAGGCCGGTGCTGATGGTGATGATCTGGGCTGCAGGGATGACAGCGGAGTTTCCGATGGTCTGGCTGCTGGCCGTGCGGAGGCCGGTGTAGCCGACCTCGATGGCGCGGAAGTCGATGTGGTGATGGGTGGAGTAGTCGAGGCCCGCATAGACACCATACTCAAACTTTGTGACGGCGGCAGTGGTATGCGGGGCGCGGGAGTATCCGGCTCCGATGACTGGCTCGACGTAGGGCTTCCAGTTGTTGTGGAAGGGCTTGCCAGAGATGCGGAGGCCGACGAGGAAGTTATTCAGGAAGGCGTCGTTGCCGTGCAGGACGGAGTCGCGGACGTCGAGGCCGGTCTTGAATGAGTAGGCGGTCTTGAAGTCGTAGTATCCGCCCATGTTGACGCCGTAAAACATCTGTGAGGTTCCGCCGCTGCCTAGGAAGGCGAAGGTTCCGTGATCCGCCGTGGAGTTGCTGATGCGCATGGCGATCGGGTTTATGTAGAGGCCGGTCTGGGCCTGGATGGCGACGGGTGCGATTGCGACGGCAAGGGCAACGATGAGAGACCGCAACTTCATGGGCAAATAACCTCGAGCGTTAGAGAGAAGAGACGACAGAAAGATGTGTAACCGTATGACTCCACGATACGCGGAAACGGTTTGCGGCGAGAGTGGCGAATTGAGCAGATGAAAGACGCACGATTAGTGCTTGCGCCCCTTGGCCGAGCTGGCGAGCGGCGGATAGGCCGGTTTGCGCTTCTTTTTCGGGGCGGCCGTCATATCGACGGGAGCTCCGCGATGCTTCATCACCATGTCGGCGATGGCGAAGGTGAGGGGTTCAATTCCCTCGCCCGTGACGGCCGAAATCTCGTAGAGCGGGAGCTTGCGGCGTTTGGCAGAGGCCCGAAGTTTCTTCAACTTGTCCGGGTTTGCGACGTCGATCTTGGCGGCGACGAGGATGGTGGGTTTGAGCGGGAGCGTGGGGTCGAAGGAGCGGAGTTCCTCGGTGATGACCTTGAAGTCTTCCACGGGGTCGGGGCGGCCGGAGCCGTCGGAGACGTCGACCAGGTGGACGATGACGCTGGTGCGCTCGATGTGTTTGAGGAACTGGATGCCGAGGCCGGCGCCGAGGTGTGCGCCCTCGATGAGGCCGGGGAGGTCGGCGATAGTGAACGACAGTTCGTACGGGAATTCGCCGACGGAGACGACGCCGAGGTTGGGTTCGAGCGTGGTGAAGGCGTAGTTTGCGACCTTTGGCCGGGCAGCTGAGAGGCGCGAGATCAGCGTCGATTTGCCGACGTTGGGATAGCCGACGAGACCGGCATCGGCCAACAGGCGGAGTTCGAGGCGGTAGTTACGCTCTTCGCCGGCGCGGCCGAGTTCGTGCTCGCGCGGGGCCTGGTGGGTGCTGGTAGCGAAGTGCTGGTTGCCACGTCCACCGCGTCCGCCGCGGGCGATGACGATCTGGTCGTTGGGTCGGACGAAGTCGTGGATCAGGTCGCCGGTGTTGTCGTCGTAGAGGATGGTGCCTACGGGGACTTTGAGGATCAGCGGCTCGCCGGAGTATCCGGAGCAGTTGGAGCCGAGGCCGTGGCCTCCGCGCTGGGACTTGTGTTCCGGGTTGAAGCGGAAGTGGACGAGGGTGTTGTGGCTGAGGGAGGCTTCCATGAGGATGTCTCCACCGTGGCCACCATCTCCACCTGACGGACCACCGCGTGGCACGAACTTCTCGCGCCGAAAGGCCATGCAACCGTTGCCACCGTCTCCGGCTTTGATTCGAATTCGTGCTTCATCAATAAACATTGCGCTACTACCAGTGTAGCTGACAGAAAAAAAGCTGCCGATTCTTGTTGCTGACGCGGAAATTGCTCGACATACGGTATTGGGAACCCTAACCTAGATTCATCCCGTCGTTACACAATCGTGAGACTCTACCGCTAAGCGGAGAAGACTCAGGGCAGAAATAGTAGGCGTCCGCCAAGCCCGAACCTTTGCACGTCCCACAAATTTTCAGGAGATTCATATGACACTCAAGAAATTGATGCCCCTCGCACTAACCGTGTGTCTGTTTGCAGGCGCTAACGTGTGCGCTATGGCGCAGTCGGCGGTCGATGGCGCAATCGGCGGCAACGTCGAAGATAAGACGGGCGCGGTCGTTCCCAACGCCACGGTGACGATCCACTCGAACACCACGAATGCGGAGCAGAAAGTTACGACAGACGATTCCGGCTTTTTCCGTGTGATCCACCTGAATCCCGGAAGCTACACGGTAACGGTAGAGGCGGCTGGTTTCGAGAAGTTCAATGCGACGGCAGTTTCTGTCACGGTTGGTTTGCTGACCGATCCGCACGCTCGCATGACGTTGGGTTCGGCGACCGAGACGGTTCAGGTTTCGAGCGAGGCTCCGGCGATCAACACCACCTCAAATGATTTTTCGAACGTGATCGACCAAAAGGTTCTCGCTGATTTGCCCGTGAATAACTACCGTTGGAGCGCGTATGCGCTGTTGACGCCGGGCGTTGTCGAAGGCGGCGGATTTGGTTTGTTGAGCTTCCGCGGCCAGAGCACCGTGCTGAATAACGTGACGTTTGACGGCGCGGACGACAATCAGGCGTTCTTCTCGGAGGAGCGTGGCCGTACGCGTGTGGGTTACTCAACCGCAAAGGCATCGATTCAGGAGTTTCAGGTCAACACGTCGAACTACTCGGTGGAATATGGCCGTTCGGCTGGCGGCGTTGTAAACGCTGTGACGAAGAGTGGTGGCAATGCGATCCACGGTGAAGCGTACTTCTTCGACCGTGACGTGGAGTGGGGCGCGAAGAACCCGTACACGACGCACGCGGTTCAGGTGAGCAGCTCGCCGATTACGTTCCAGAACCAGGTTTTCAAGCCGAAGGATTGGCGCAAGCAAACCGGCATCGGGGTCGGCGGCCCAATCATCAAGAACAAGCTGTTCTTCTACTTTGCGTTCGATAAGTTTCTGCGCAACTTCCCGGGCGTCAGCGCTCCGTCTAATCCGTCGCTCTTCTACGCGACCCCGGATGCTGCGGCAAACGGCACGGTGTTTGGATCGGCGTGTTCAGGTCTAACGACTGCGACAGTAGACGGAGCGGTTTGCACGCTGGCATCTAATCTGAATAAGACTACGGTCGCGGCGGTTACTCCGGCGCAGTATACGGCGGCGTTGGCGACGTACACGAACGGGATTGCGGGCCTCTCCAGCATGACCGGTCTAACGCCGCGCGTGGGCGATCAGGACATCTTCTTCCCGAAGATCGACTGGCAGATCAATGGCAAGAACCACCTGACGTTGGAATTGAACCGCCTGCGATGGACCTCGCCGGCCGGCATTCAGACCAGCACGTCGGCGCTGGCGTTTGGCGTTCGCAGCTTCGGCAACGACTACGTCAAGGACACGTTCATCATCGGCAAGCTCGACACGCAGATCACGCAGCGCCTCTCCAACGAAGTTCGCTACCAGTATGGACGCGACTTTGAATACGAGACGCCGCAGGCACCGACTGCCTACGAGAACAGCACGTTGGACAATGTTGCTTCCACCAGTCCACTGGGCGCGTATACGAACCCCTACCAGACTCCGCCGAATGTCAACATTACCAACGCATTCCAGTTTGGTACTGCGACGTTTCTGAATCGGCCGTCTTATCCGGATGAGCGTCGGTACCAGATTTCGGATACGGCGAACCTGGTTCGCGGCAACCACAACCTGAAGTTTGGTGTGGACTTCTTGCACACCAACGACCTGACCCAGAATCTGGTCAACCAGTTCGGTGCTTACTCCTATGGGGGGTCCAACTTTGCTCCGTTCGTCTCTTACCTGACGGATGCGAATGCCATCAACGCCTGCGGTACGGGACATAACCAGGGCTGCTACTCCAGCTATGCGCAGGGTTTCGGGCCGATGGGTTTTGAGATCCAGACGAAAGACTATGCGTTCTTCGTGCAGGATGAGTGGAAGGTCAACCCCCGGCTCTCGCTGACGTTGGGCGTTCGGTATGAGTACGAGCAGCTTCCGACACCTCAGATTGCGAACACGACCGAAGCCACACAGGCGTTCGTTGGCGGTACAACGACGAAGTTCCCCAGCAACAAGGGAAACATTGGGCCGCGCGTGGGTTTTGCGTGGGATGTGTTCGGAACGGGTAAGACGGTACTTCGCGGCGGCGCTGGTGAGTTCTTTGCCCGTGTGGTCAACGCGACGATCTACGGCGCACTCTCTCAGACTGGCAATCCATTGGGCCAACTCCCGGTCAGCATCACGGGAACTGCACCGACGATCTCCGGAACTCTTCCCAGTGGCGCTGCGTACACGACCAACGTGACGTTTCCGCAGATTGCCAACCCGGCCCTGAAGCCGACTGGTTCGCCAGGCGTATTCTACTTCGACAACAACTTCAAGGTGCCTGAGATTCAGCAGGCCGACCTGACTCTGGATCAGGACCTTGGCTGGAACACAAATATCAGCCTAACGTGGCTGGCAGCGTTCGGTCGCCGCCTGCCGGACTTCGTGGACACCAACTTGCCGGCGTCGAGCGATACGGTCACTTACACGTTCGGAGCGGGCGGCCCTTCGGCGGCTGGCAGCACGATCACCATCCCCTACTATAAGAAGTTGACGACGACGGCGAACGGACGTCCGAACGCGAACTACGGTTCGATGACAGATATCTTCTCCGGCGTAAACTCCAACTACGAAGCGTTCGTCTTCCAGATTACCCACCGTGTGACGCGCGGCCTGATGTTCAGCGGCAACTATACCTGGTCGCATGCGCTGGACTACGGCGAAAACAACAACACCTCACCCTCGGCGAATCTGCTCCTCGATCCGCACAACCTGCGGCTTGACTACGGAAACTCGAACCAGAACATTCCGAATCGCGTGGTCCTGTACGCGGTGTACAACACGCCCTCGAAGTTCAAGGGCGTGATGGGCTACCTGTTGAACAACTACGAGATTTCGCCCAGCTTCTCGGGCCAGAGCGGTGCGCCGTACTCGGCGGGTCTCTCTGGTATCTTCTCTCCGATTCTGGGGAGCGGCGTTCAGGCGACCGGCACCAACGGTTCTGCCAGCACATCGGGCGGAATCAACGGCACGGGGGGTGCAGCACGCGTTCCGGGCATTGACCGCAATATCTTCAAATACAAGCGCGACATCCTGCTGGACCTTCGCCTCTCCAAGCGCTTCAAGATTATGGAGAAGTACGATGTAGAAATTCTGGGTGAGACGTTCAACATTGCAAACCACCTGAACCAGACCGGTGTGGGCAGCACGACCGCCTACAGCGGCGTGGCCGGCAGCAACACCCTCACTTTCAACTCGCCGTTCGCTGGCTTCAACCCGCAGACGTTTACGGGCAGCGCGAATAGCAACTTCATCTATACGCCGCGGCAGGTACAGCTGGGCGCGCGGGTGCAGTTCTAACGAGTTGCAACACAGCTCGACTTTGGCGGCGACTGCTTTGGCGGTCGCCGCTTTTTATTGCTGCTTCCATTTCGGGACAGACTCGCGTAGTCTCCGGCATATCCTTCTCCGGCTAGGAACATAATGGGTCTCTTCCGCCGCCCAGAGTTTTTTGCGGCAATCGATGTCTGTCACTCGCGCCGCATTCTGTGGCTCGCGGGATTTGTGGGGACGATGCTCGCGCTGGCAACGGGAGTTGCGACCGCACAGGGTGACGGGACGATCCGGGGCACGGTGCTGGCGGCGAATGGCCAGGGCGTGAGTGGCGCTGTGGTCGTGGCGCATGACGCGGAGAGCGGTTTGGACTGGACCGCTACGACAGGGGACGGGGGCGTCTTCCTACTGATTGCGATTCCGCCGGGAAGCTATGTGGTGTCGGAGATTCTTCCAGGAGCGCAAGCCGTAGCGGTGCCGGACGTCGCGGTCTATCCAGGTAGCTTGGCGGAGGTGATGCTTCGGCCTGGAAAGTCTGGAGCGGCGTTCAGCGGAGGCGACATAGCGCCGGACCCGGATGAGAATGGCGATGGGCTGACCAGTGCACGGGGGCTGGAGGCGACACAAAACGCCGCGACTATTGACGGTTTAGGAGCCAATCAGGGGTTTGGCGGGGTTCCGGTGGGTTCGGGGAGCGACCCTGCGGCGGACCCGGATGGCGACGCCGATTCGGCGCAGGCGACGACCGGGCCGGGTAGCGGGATGGCTCGGGGCCGCCATGCGGGCGTGGCGTATGTGTACTCGCAGGGGGCGATACGGGAGTTTCGGGTGATGGGGAACCACTATTCGGCCCAAACCGGACGTGCGGGAGATGTGTCGACGACCGTGACGCGGGCGGGTGGGCGGGCGCTGCATGGGTCGGGATTCTTCACACTGCGGTCGCAGGCTCTGGCTGCGCGAAGCCCGCTCGCGATTGCAACCAGCTACGCCAATGGCGTCGCGACGAGTGCGGAGGTGAAGCCGCATGACCTGCGCACGAGCTTCGGCGGCGTGGTCGGTGGGCCGGTGCCACGGCTGCGAGGGGTCAACTATTTCTATAGCTTCGATGCGCAGCGACGGGGATTTCCTGCGGTATCGTCTCCGGCGAACCCGAACTTTTACCGCCTTACCGCGACCCAGATTGCGCTGCTGGGGAATCGTGGGGTGTCTTTTGCGCAGACTGGCGCGGCGTTGGGTTATTTGTCTTCGCTGACTGGGATCGTCGATCGGCGGGCGGACCAGACCCTGAACTTTGGGCGCGTGGACTGGCGGATTCGGCCAAGGGTGACGACGGCGCTGGAGTACCATCGCGTGCGTTGGAACTCGCCAGCCGGTCTGATGAATGCGCCGGTGGTGGCGCGGGGCCGCGCCAGCCTTGGGAATGCTGCCGGGAGTCTGGATATGGTGCTTACCCGAGTGACGACGACACTCGGCGCGAAGACGGTGAACCAGGCGCGCGCGGCTTACACCAGCGACCTCCAGTACGAGACGCCGCAGACGCCGCTAGCTCAGGAACCGGTGATCAGCGCGGGAGGGTTGGCGCCGGAGGTGAATATCGGGCCGAACGGGCTGCTGTTCGGGACTCCGGCATCGCTTTCGCAGATTGCGTATCCGGACGAGCAGCGTGTGCAGTTTGCGGATACGTTGACGCTGGTTCGCGGGCGGCATCTGGTGGAGATTGGCGGCGAGGTCTCGTGGGTGCGGGATCGCGTGGCGACTCTGGCGAACGCAGCAGGAACATTCACCTACGACAGCGGCACGACCGGCGGAAAGGCCGGGGGGCTGGTCGATTTCATCACGGACTATACCTACAACGTCCACGCGGCAACCGGCGGGGGATGCCCGTCAATCTTCGCGCCGACACATCTGTTTTGCTTTCGGAGCTTCTCGCAGAGTTTTGGCGAGAGTTCCGTATCGTTCTCGACGGCGGAGTGGGCGGGATTTGTTGAGGATACCTGGAGGCCGCGGACGCGCCTGACGATCCACGTCGGTGCCCGGTACGAGTATCAATTGCTGCCGGTGCCGGTTTCGCCGAATCCGTCGCTGGACGCGGTCTTTGGGAGCCGGGGGGCGACGAGTATATTTCCCGAGGATCGCAATAATCTTGGGCCCCGGGCATCGGTCGCGTGGGAGCCATTTGGTGCCGGGCGAGGGGTTGTGCGGGTAGGGTACGGAGTCTTCTTCGGGCAGGTTCCGGGTGCGACGATTCGCGCAGCACTCTCCGATACGGGGCAGGTGGGGTCTACGAGGCGGGTGCGGATTCGGCCTTCGACAGGGATTGTGTGTCCTCAAATGCTGACTTCCGGGTTTGGCTATCCTTGCGCCTTTGGCTCGCAACCCTCAGGTTTGGTTGCAGTTACGACGTCGGCGATCGTGTTCGATCGGCGGTTCCGGCTACCGGCTGTGCAGCAGGGCAGCGTTTCGCTCGAACGCAATGTCGGATTAGCGACAAAGATAGTGGCAACTTACGTCTTCAACCTTGATCGGCAGCTTCCGGGGTCGACCGACCTGAATATTGCGGCGTCTACGGGCAGTGTTTTGTTTCAGTTACAAGGTGGAACCGGTACACCTGGGGTGCAGGATGGCGAGACGTTTCGGCTGCCGCTTTACACGGGCCGGGTGACCCCAAGCTTCGGGCCAGTGACAGATATCGTGTCCAACGTGAATGCGACCTATAGTGGGCTGCGATTGCAGGTGGAGACCCGCGTGTTAAACTCGGCAACCGTTCGGGCGGAGTATACGTTGTCGAGGGCGATTGACTTTGGGCAGTCGCAGACGTCGACCCCAAGGACGAACGGGCAACTTGACCCGTTTACGAAGGGTTATGACAAGGGGCTCTCGTCGCTGAATTATCCGCAATCCTTCCGGCTTCTCGCGACCTGGACGCCAAAGCTGGAGCGGGGGCCGAAGCTGTTGCGGAGGTTTGGAGATAGGTGGGGGTTGACGCCGATTGTCGTGGCCCGCAGCGGCCGGCCGTACAGCTTCGATCTCTCGGGCGGGCCGTATCTGCCGGGTGGACATGAGAGTTTGAACGGGTCGGGTGGCGCGCTGTACCTGCCGACAGTGGGGAGAAACACGTTGCGGCTTCCGGCGACGGTCAATGTGGACCTGCGGGCATCGCGGAGCTTTCAGGCAGGTGGGCGGGCTCGGGTGTTTGCTTCGGTGGAGTCGTTCAACCTGTTCAACCACCAAAATGTAACTTCGGTGAGCCAGCGGGCCTATCTGGTGGGAGCGCAGGTTTCGGGAGTGACGTCGCTGGTTTTTCAGAGTGCGGCGGCCATTGCAACGGAGGGTTTGAACACGCAGGCCTTCGGAACGTCGACGGTGACAGGGACAGATCTGGCTCGGGAGAGACAGGTTCAGATTGCGCTGAGGGTTCAGTTTTAGAGCAGGCTTACCAGGGTTTCCAGTGGAGGTCGGGGCTGGCGAGGGTTTGGCCGATGTAGTTTTTCGATGGGAAGACGAATGGAGCAAACCGCTTGAGCAGACGCACATAGGCGGAGTTGCGGACGACGGTGAGCTCGCCGATTCGGTGCTGCAGGAATGAATTTGCAATGGACTGCGGGGTTCCGCCCTCCATGTAGAGCCGAGTTGCGCCGAGGGAGATCTCGTGCTGTATCAGGCAGGACCGCATGACGGTCGCGAGCGAAAGCGAACGCAATTCGGCACGGTTCATCTGCCAATCTACTTCTACGAAATTGCTCTGGCGTCGGATGCCGATCATGGAAAGCCAGCGGCCGGTGCAGTCCTGAACCCCGCGAAGGTACTGATTCTCGGAGGCTTGCAGTGTTCTGTAGCGGTAGGTTGCCAGCTCGTCCGAGACCGCGTAGGTACACACGCGATTGAAGGCGAGAAAGTCGCTGAGCGAGATTTCGACGTCTGGGATAAAGGTGGCGCCGAGCTCCTGTTCGCAGCGACGCCGGTAGTACCGGAGGTTCGAGCGGGTCTTTGCGCCGATGCGGGCAAGGGTCTCGTCGAAGGTGGGCAAGAGCGGCAGGTAGGCCGGGATATTATTTTCGCGGAGTGCCCATTCAGCCTGCATTCGGCGGGATACGCGGGCTCTAAGCTCGGCTGCGATGGTCTGTTCGGCCGCGCCGCGGGATGTTGTATGGCCAGATTTGACTTCTCCGGGGTGCTGATCGCTATCGTCATGTTCCTCGCAAAAGGCGAGATGGACGATGTGAGCGCCGCGATCTAAGAGAGTTCGGGCGGCTAGCGCGGCGGTGCGGGCCCGCTTTCCGCGTGGGGCCAGGATGTCTCGCCGGCCGGAGCCGTCGGCTGTTGAAAATACACGGGTTCCGCCGATTCGAGTGCGGTATTCGAAGAGCAGAACGGCACTGGTTGGGTGGGCGGTACCGTAGACCGGATCACCGGTCAGGAGCAGGTGAGGGGTCTTTCTGGTTGCGGTGGGTGTGGAAAGAAAGTAGGCGAGAGAGTCCACTTCGCCAGTCTGGCCGGTGCGCGTTGCCAGGTCGGCGAGTCGCGGTTGGAGGTTGAGGATTGCTTCGCGTCCTGCGACTATTTCGAACTCACACGGGCCAGCGGCATCTACCGCGACGGCGGGGAGAAGTGAGCTGTGACGTCCGAACAGGGGCGTGAATGTGGTCTCTTGTGGCAAGATAACCCTCGGAAAAAGATGCAAATATAAATGAGTCGGTCACACTTCTACTTGGAAGAGCGATCCTGATATTGCGTTTTAAGTCGCGACATTTGATTCCGATAAACTTACACCAGTCTACGCAAGAACCGTACATTCTGGACAGAAAGAAGTCTTGCCACACTGGAACTACTTTTCATCTGACCGGAAAGCTAATTGGCTTCGGCAAGTTTTCGGCGCTGCGTTTCTAGATAGGTGTAGCGGATGCGGTGGATTACGGTGATGGTAGAGAGCAGGGCGAGCACCCAGAGGGCTGGGGCCATAACTCCCCATTTGTTGGCCAGCGCGCCCAGGATGACGCAGACGATTCGTTCCGGCCGTTCCATAAACCCGACCTTGCAGCTTCCAATCAGGGCCTCGGCACGGGCGCGGGTGTAGCTCACCATGACGGAGGCGGTCATGACGAATGCGACCAGTCCGACGTAAAAGAGGCGGTTGCCGCGGGCGTAGAAGACCAACAAACCAAAGAAGATAGCGACGTCGGAGTAGCGATCCATGACGGAGTCGAAGAAGGCTCCGAAGACCGAAACCTGGCCGGTCTGGCGAGCGACTCGACCGTCCACCATGTCGAAGATACCGGCGCCAATGATGGTGAGTCCGGCATAGACAAAGTAGCGGACTGCATGGTCGCCACGGGCAAAGCCGAAAAAACAGGCGGCGACGATATTGATCAGCAGACCGATGAAGGTCAGGGCGTTGGGCGAGATCTTGCTGATGGCGAGGCCGTTAACGATTTTTTGCAGCAGCCAACCGCTGCCTTTGCCGAATTGAGAGGTCCAGGTCATTGTGCTTATTACAGTTTACGCTGCCAGGTCACAGTGCAGGTACACTCTGTTGCGCTGGAAAGATAAGTCTCGTCTCGGTTCGTTGCCGCCTGTTAGAGTTTCGTAATTATCGGGGCACTGGAAGGCGGATTGATGAACTCGAGCAGAAGAGCGTTTGTTGGGGCGATGGTGTCGGTTGGAAGCATGTACGTGTTGAAGGCGCAATCGCAGGGCAGTCCAACCTACGAGTGGGGCTCACCGGTCATTGACTGTCACTTTCATCCGCGGCCGACGCTTGAGGCCAATCTGGCCCACATGAACGGCGCTGGATGCCAAAGCGCCTACTTTTTAGCTCGCCTGCCAGCGGTGGAGGACGCCAGGCGATTTATGACTGAGGATCCGACGAGGATCGTGGGTTATTCGGTCAGCTCCGATGTCAGCGCAGCAGACGCTGTGAAGCTGCTCACGGAGGCAGTCAAGGCTGGTGCTCACGGTTTTGGCGAGGTGAAGTATCACGTTGAGGCAGATGGGCCTGAAATGCGCCGCCTGTATTCGGCAGCGGCAGAGCTAGGCGTTCCGCTCACCCTGCACTTTCAGGAAGTGCCTCATTTTGCAAGCGAAGGCTTGTTTAACACCGGGTTCAAGCGCTTCGACAGGATTCTCGCCGCATATCCGAAGACGACGTTTGTAGGCCATTGCGATGCCTTCTGGGCGAATGTCAGCGCCGACTATCAGAATGATGAAGCATACCCGCGCAAACCGATCGTTCGGGGTGGCATCTCCGACCGTTGGCTGTCAGACTACCCGAACCTTTTCGCCGATCTATCCGCCAACTCAGGCAATAATGCCCTCACCCGCGACCCTACTTTCACCGCTGAGTTTCTAAAGCGACATCAGGACAAACTAATCTTCGGCAGCGACTGCACATGCAGCGATGGACATGGCGGCGGTGTCTCCGCAGCCGGCAATCCTGCCGGGGCAAGGCTTGAAGGCAAATGCGTCGCGCGGGAGACGCTCTCCGTCTTAAAAGCCAATTCCGACGCCAAGCTCTTTCGCACCCTGGTCTGGGAGAACGGCCATCGTATCTTCAAGCTGAAAACCTAAAGCAGGGTCATGTTTGGGGAATTCGCAGTGGAGACGGGACCAATGGCGAGCGTACATGAGATCATTTCAGGCCGACAAGCATGAGTGTGGGTGTTGCGAGAGCGACAGGACGTTGCCGTCGGGATCGTTGAACCAGGCTAAGAAGCCGCGCCGTCGGGTGCTGTCCAGATTCCATTGGCATCTTGCTGGAGGAATGGGTAGCGGATGGGCTGGATGACGGCGGCGATAAGGTCATTTACGGCGGCGTGGATGTCTGGCACCCGCCAGCCGAGGATGGTGAAGGGCTGGGGTTTTGCGTCGGGAGCGAGCGCACAACGCACCATGTTGCCGTTCGACGCGAGCACCAACGCGCACGGGTTGTCGCGGTCGACGACCGTTAGGCCGAGTTTTCCGGCGTAGAAGTCTTCGGCGGCCTGCATGTCGCTGACCGGGACAAAGCCAATGACCGATGCGTGTGCGAGCACGGACCTATTCCTTTACCTTTGCAGCTTCAATCACTTCAAGCGCGATTTCGTGGATGGTGGCGAGCTTCAGGACTTCAAGTTCGCGCTTGCCGACCGGGGTAATGACCGTGGCGATATCGCCGACTTGCTTCTTCAGCAGTGCGCGACCGATTGGCGAAGTGGTGGAGATGAGGCCCTTGGCCACGTCGGACTCCTCGCTGGTGACGAGCAGGTAGACGATCTCTTCTTCCTTGGTCTGGTCGAAGACGGTGATGCGGGAGCCGAAGCCGGCGCAGTCGGTGGGGATGTCGGCCAGATTGACCATGGCGAGCTCGCCCATGCGCTTTTTCAGCTGACCGAGACGTGCGTTGACGAAGACCTGGCGCTGCTTGGCCATGTGGTATTCGGCGTTTTCGGAGAGATCGCCGAGCGCGACCGCTTTCTTGATCTCAGCCGGGAGTTCGGTGGTGAGTTCGTACTCGAGTGCCTTGATCTCTTCGGCGAGTTTGGCTTTTACGTGTTCCATTTGCCTGCTTTGCCTCTCTTCGAGGGATATCTGGGTGCAGGTGTGTCTTAACAGACACAACCACCCGCCGCTGCCCTGAGACACAACGGGAAAACCCGATTGCAGCGGTGGGATCAGAACAAAATTATACGTCGTGGGATTCGATTGGGAGCATATCTTCCGATTGTGGCTGGCGGCAGGCTGAAAAATATTCAACTAAATGGTTGACAGTTTCCGGAGTTAGCGGATATATTCAACCACATGGTTGAACTATTGACATCGGCTCTGGACTCCGTCTTTCATGCGCTTTCGGATGGTACTCGGCGGGCGATCCTGCGGGATCTTACGTTGGAGGGTAAGTCTGTGGGGGAGATTGCGCGGCCGTACGAGATGTCGTTGGCGGCGGTGTCGAAGCATGTTCAGGTGCTGGAGCGGGCGGAGCTGGTGGAGCGGCAACGTCGCGGTCAGTTCCAGATTGTCCGCCTGAAACCCAAAAACTTACGGTCAGCGCAGGACTGGCTGGCCTTCTACGACAACTTCTGGAGTGCGCGCCTGGATCGTCTGCAGGCGGTTCTAGAGACACAGCCCGAGCAGGCCGCGGCGCCTGCGATGAGAGAGGATCAAGATGCCTAGCGTTATTGATACGCCGGAAGTTGTCTCCGCACCACAGGATCTGCGGTTGAAGCTAACTCGGGTCATCAAGGCGCCGCGTGCGCGGGTATACGACGCATGGACGCGGCCGGAGATGATTCGGCTGTGGTTCGGACCGGAGGGGATGAAGCCTTCCGAGGTTTCGACCGACGCTCAGGTCGACGGCGCGTACTCGATCGCGATGGAGAGTTGCGAGGGCAAAGGCGCGTCGAAGGCGACGGGCCGCTACCTGCAGGTAAACCCCTACGACCTGCTTCAGTTCACTTGGGACGCAAGCTGGTCTCCGGGTGAGGAGTCGTTGGTGACGATCCACTTCCGCGACATGGATGGCGGGACGGAGATCAAGCTGATCCACGACCGGTTTAGCACGAAGGAGACTCGCGACGGCCACAACAGGGGCTGGAGCGGAATTCTGGATCATCTGGTCGAGGTGCTGGAGGCTTAGTTGGAGAAGGACGGCGGAGTGGCTCCGCTGCTGGACTGACTGAGACGATTCAATGCGAATCGGGTAGACTTGCTCCGCGGGAAAAACTCCTGGGGAGATGGTTATGAATCGGCGCGACATGATGACGGGTGGCCTGGCATTGGCTGCGGTGGCAGGCGTTTCGGCGAAGGCTGAGGCTGAGGCGGAGCAGGGCGCGGGGTCGGAGCGGGAGTTCTATTTGATTCGGCGGTACTCGCTGAATCGTGGACTGCAGGCTACGAGCGTCAATAAGTATTTTCAGGAGGCGCTGATGCCGGCGCTGGCTCGGATGGGCCTGGGGCCGGTCGGCGTGATGACGCTGACGTATGGCTCGGGTACGCCGATGATGGTGGCGGTGATTCCGGCGAAGGACGCGCAGACCTTGGCGATGCTCGATCTGAATCTGGCGAAGGATGCGGCGTTTATGGTGGCGGCCGCTCCGTATTGGGGGACTCCGGCGAATGTCCCGCTGTTCGACCGGATCGATACCTCGCTGTCGATTGCGTTTGAGGGCTTCCCGAAGATGGTGACTCCGCCCAAAGAGCCGCGCATTCTGCAGATTCGGACGTATGAGAGCGCCAACGAGAACAACCACATCCGCAAGGTGGAGATGTTCCACCAGGGCGAGTTCCGCATCTTCAACGAAGCGGGTGCCAAAGGCGTGTTTTACGCCGACAACCTTGTAGGCGCGCGAGGCCCCAGCCTAAGCTACATGCTGTGCCACAAGGATCTGACGGCGCTGACGGAAAACTGGAAGAACTTCACGTCGCACCCGGATTGGAAGAAGGTTTCGACCAACCCGCGCTATGCGAGCGAGCCGATCGTCTCTCGCGTCGACGACCTGATTCTTACTCCGACGGCCTACTCGCAAATCTAGCGTGCGCGGCCTGAATTCAACCTGTTAGCATGGCCGCTTGCTGGGGACGTCACTCCGGGGAGCGGCCATGGAAACACGTAGAACGGTATTGAAGTATCTATCCGTGGCGATGGCGGCGACGGCCTGTGGGCTGGATTCGCTGGAGGCGTTTGCGGCGGACCTGCAGGGCGGCAGCAAGCGGCCGAACATCGTGTGCATTCTGGGCGAGGGCCTTCGGTCGGATGAGCTTACGTCGACCGGCAACAAGCTGATCAAGACGCCGCATCTGGATCGGATTGCGCGGGAAGGCTGCACCTTTCGCAACGCGTTTGTGACGAATGCGCTGTGTGTCCCGTCTCGTGCTTCGTTTTTGACAGGGACGTATTCGCATACGAATGGCGCGGTTTCGAACGTGGAGGCCACCATTGCGGCAAAGTTTCCATTGGTCTCCGACCTGCTGCAGAAGGC
>JAYVZU010000095.1:0-2341 GCA_043783075.1 Rhodanobacteraceae bacterium | reverse complement strand
GACTGGGATGAAGCGGACAAGCTGAGGGCAAACGTTGCAACAAATCGTACTAGACGCATGGGGGCAAGGTTAGTTCATAGGGCGTACGGCTGCAAGGTAACTCATGTCACTTAAGGCGATTCTCGGCCACCGGCTTTTGGTGGCGACTTTCTCGTATTTCGGAGCTAATGTTGATTGGAAAGCGTATGATCCAACCCATAATTCAGATTGGCAGGCGACCAACGCCGTTGAATCTGCGGAGACGACCAATGAGATTTCCTCTGTGTGGATGGCTAGCCGTGACACTCCTACTGTCGGGCGTGGCAGCTAATGGTTTGGCGCAGGAGTCGTCACTGCAAGGGCGGGATGCCGCAGACCCGGAGCCTCAAATCGTTCGCGTGAGCTTTGTCGAGGGCGATGTCCGCGTCTCGCGCGGCAAGGATGCCCGGAAGAAGACCCGTGCCGATTGGGAGAAGGCCGCTATCGATCTCCCGGTCGAAAGTGGCTACAGTCTCGTAACCGGCGAAGGTCGAGCGGAGGTGGAGTTTGAAGATGCGTCGGTCGTCTATCTGGCCGAGAACTCAGTGCTGGTATTCAATGAACTTTATACCTCCAACAATATTCCGCAGACGAACATTGCTCTGCTCAGCGGCACGATGGCGATCAATATAAAGCCGGTGAGCGCAGGCGAGACGTTTCTCATCCAGACACCGATCAACAAGTTTTCGGTGCCGTTTCCGATGCATACCTTTGCGCGACTTAACAGCTTTCTCGATGGCTTGACCGTGACTTCGCTAGGACAGGAGATCAGCACAACATCCCCCGCACCAGAGGGCCTCGGACACACAATCACCTATCAGAATGGGAAGCGAACGATATCTGAAAAGACCTCCGACCAGGGTTCCTACACTGCGTTTGATCAATGGGTGCTGGATCGCGCAGTTGCACGAAAAACCTCGATGGCTGAGACCATGAAGGAGGCGGGTCTGAGCCAGCCTATCCCCGGATTGGCTCAGTTGAAGGGCCAGGGCCACTTCTTCCCCTGCCCTCCTTACGGCACATGTTGGGAGCCGACCCACGGCTGGGCTGGCCAGATGACCGAGCCTGAGAAGGCAGCGATGGCACGGCAGACCGTCTCCGTGGCTGCGTTGACCAAGAGTGGCGGGAAGAGCAATCAGCAGGCTGGCAATGCTGCGCCGCTGATGCCGATTGAAAACCAGATAGAGACGTTTCCGTGCTCCCCCATCGCCTGGGACAACCAGTATCAGATCGATCCGCTGACCGGTCGCAGACGATTGATCGGCAGTCAGGTTTTGCCGGCGTCTTTCGGGTATGGGTCGTTCTATCCCTATGACTGGGCTGTGTGCCATTCGGGCAGCTGGCTCCAGAACCAGGGACGATATGTGTGGGTGACAGGTGTGAAGCATCATCCCTATCCGCCTGTGCAGTGGGTCAAAACAGGGCGTACGGTAGGCTTTGTGCCGATCCATCCAGGGGACGCGACCGGGAAGCCGCCGATCAATCTGAAGAACGGAATCGTACATCCCGTCGAGGGCCACGGTTCGAAAGTCGAGATGCTGGCCTACAAGGGTTTCGACCATATCAAGACGCTGAATGAGGCGCCAAAGGAGTTTCGTAGAGAACCGTATGTCGCGCTGCAGCGAGCGGACACTCCACGGGCTGAAGCACGAATGTTACGGGGCCCCGGGGCTGAGAACAAGGTTGCCGGTACCACGCCAATCACCTTCGATCGCCGGAGCCAGAGCTTCATGGTGGCGCGGCCATCATCTCCCAACGCCCCAACTGGCACGAGCCAGAAGATGGAGCCAATCGGCGGGCGCGGTAGCGACCTGCAGATGCATGCTGGCGGCGGCTCAGAGATGCGCGGCCCGAATCCCAACGCCGGCGGAGGGAATTTCTCGCGTGGTGGTTCGTCGTCATCAGGCGGTTTTGGAGGTGGAGGAGGCCAAAACCATGGAGGTCCGCCGCCATCGTCGGCATCAGCACCAGCGCCCATGCCAGCTCCCGCACCCGCAGCGCCCCCGGCTCCCAGTCCCGGGCGTGCTCGCTAAGCCAGACCGCACGATTTCAAGCTAGAATTGCCGCTATGAAAAGACGCGATCTATTACAGGGAATGGGTGCAGCGGCGATGTTCGCCGGTCTGTCGGGCGCTAGCGCGCAGCAGAAGAGTGGCGGAATCTTCGAGCTACGCGTGTATCACTGCTTTGAGGGCAAACTGCCAAACCTGCTCAAGCGCTTCCGTGAGCACACCATGGCTCTCTTCGAGCGGCACGGCATCACCAACGTCGCATACTGGACTCCCGTAGATGACGGCCCGCTCAAAGGCAACACGCTGTTCTAC
>JAYVZU010000094.1:0-7073 GCA_043783075.1 Rhodanobacteraceae bacterium | reverse complement strand
GATTGTTCCCTGCTGTACGTCTGTACAACGATTCAGACGAAATACAGTCGACGGTGACCGAGTTATCTGCTTCGACCCCTGCCTTGACTGCGCTGGTCCTAAGGAGATTCCGGCTCCGTTTCGCTGTTCCCGACCGCATAGCCCACTCTAGGTGAGGGGTGGCGCAGTCGTGTATGCGAAGGGCCGCAGAACAAATGGCTCTCAAACCGTTCCGAGAAGCCCTGCGGTAAAGCTCTTGTGTTGCTCAAATAAGTGTACCGCAAATTTTCCCTGTCTGATCGCGAATAACTGCCGATTCACAGGGATTTGTCGCGAACACGATTGCAACCCTCTAAAAGTAGCAAACTCAGCGCGTGAGGTCAACAATTTTGCTGGATTGCTCTGGGACTGGTGCAAGCTTTGTCTACCGTCGGCCTGTAAGGAGATGGAAGGCGCCGGGAACTGCCGTGATAGCTTTTTCTCCATGACCTCTTCCGCGCTCGCAAAATTATTTGCACCTCTGTTCCTCACCTTCGTTCTCCCCCCGATGTTTGCCCAATCCGGCAATCCCGACTGGGCCCCGATGCCAAATCCCGATCCACGCCTGGCAGCCATACACATGGGCGGCGGGCGCCTGCGGGCACCGGGTCAGATTTCCATTTCACCGGATGCGACAGTCCTCGCGTGGACGCTTGGCGGACCCGGAGGTGGCTCAGTGAACCTGACA
The DNA here is from genome assembly GCA_043783075.1 of Rhodanobacteraceae bacterium. Lineage (GTDB taxonomy): Bacteria > Acidobacteriota > Terriglobia > Terriglobales > Acidobacteriaceae > Edaphobacter. The sequence goes on along the minus strand of JAYVZU010000094.1, from coordinate 6,367 downwards.
GACCTCAAAGACCCATCCGTAAAGGACAAGATGATCAGGGTCCCAGGGCCGCTGGACTGCTCGAACGGTGCGCCGGCTTGGTCGCCCGACTCCAAGACCCTCGCCTTTACCAGCAACTGCACCGGTGACAAGTCCGGCCAGTCGCAGATTTTTCTCTACTCCCGCGCTTCTGGTGAGGCGAAACAACTGACTCACTTGAAGGGGATTTTCCAGCAGGTTGCGTGGTCGCCTGATGGCAAATCGCTTGGCTTCCTGTTTGTCGAGAATGCCTCGCGTTCCGCCGGTGCGCTGGCAGCGATGAAGCCGTGGTCAGGGGTTATTGGTGAAGACGGTGTAGAAATCCAGCGGGTTTACTCAATCTCCGTCGCCTCGGGCTCTGGCGGATACCTCACCCCGGCCAATCTTCACGTTTACGAGTTCGACTGGTCGCCGAAAGGCAGCGACATCGCCTATATCGCCGCTCCACCACCCGGGGAGAACACATGGTGGATCGCCAAGCTCTACTCGCAATCCGGAACAGGGACTCCCACGGTCGTCTTCGACCCAACGACCACCCAAGGCCCGATGCGCGGGCTGCAGATGGCGGTCCCGCGCTACTCCCCTGACGGGACGATGATCGCCCTTATCGGCGGCCTGATGTCTGATCAAGGCTCGACCGGCGGCGATATCTGGACCGTAGACGCCAAGGGGGGCCAGCCTGTTGACATCACGCCCGACATCGACGGCACCCCCACCTACATCTCGTGGACGGGCAATGACAATATCGGCTTCATCGAAGACCGTCGCGGCCACACTTTCGTCGCTGACGTCGCCGTCTCCGCGAAGAAGCAGGATGCTGCGGTTGATCTTGGCGAAACCACCGTCTCTGGTGGCCCAATCAAGAATGCAATCGGCGTCTCCACGAATGGCGTCCTCGCCTTCGTCAAGTCCGGCCACGACACCGCGCCGGAGCTCTGGGCGGGCGGCTTTGGAGCCTTCAAGCAGATCACTCACCTGAACGATGGAGCCAAAAACCCCACCCGCACCGAATCCGTCGAGTGGGAGAACGAAGGCTTCCATGTGCAGGGATGGCTCACCTATCCCACAAACTACGACGCCGCCAAAAAGTATCCGCTGATCGTCGAGGTCCACGGCGGACCTTCGGCTTCTGTGGGCGCTCGCTGGGGTCAAAATACGTGGTCGGAGCTTGGCTATTTCGTCTTCTCGCCCAATCCGCGCGGCAGCTTCGGCCAGGGTGAGAAGTTCACCGCGGCGAATATCAAGGACTTCGGCTACGGCGATCTGCGCGATATCACCTCCGGCATGGACGCAATCGAGAAAAAAGTCTCGATCGACAAGGATCGCGAGGGCCTGACGGGCTGGAGCTACGGCGGCTTTATGACGATGTTTGGCGTCACGCAGACGCACCGCTTCAAGGCGGCCGTCGCCGGCGCCGGTATCTCCAACTGGCAGAGCTATTATGGCGAAAACTCAATTGATCAATGGATGGTCCCGTTTTTTGGCGCCACGGTTTACGACGATCCGAAGGCGTACGCCAAATCGTCCGCGATTGAGTTCATCAAGAACGTGACTACGCCAACGTTGGTCATCGTCGGAGATAGGGACGGCGAGTGCCCTGCGCCTCAATCGTTCGAATTCTGGCACGCGCTGCGGGCCGAGGGGGTCAAAACCCAGCTCGTGATCTACCCGAATGAGGGCCACGGTTTCCGCGACCCAGCCCATATTGCCGACCGGGAGGCCCGCGAGGTCGCCTGGTTCGAACAAAATATGCCTGCAAAATAAGAAAAAAGCTTAACGCCGATTTAAACCGATGGAGCCGATTATAAGAGCGGATAGAGCCTCCTGAATGGGGCGCCTATCCGCTTTTCACTGTTTATGGTCCTAAAATCGGTTCAATCGGTGGGGATCGGTGTTAAGTCTTTCGCCAGTTGACCCCCGGCAGTACCCTCCGTCTAACGGGAATTCAGGTCTGCGTCATTTGCTTCTACCCGGCACAGCTTTTAGACTGAAACTTGGGAAATCCCCAAGAGTTTGCAAAAGTTGCACCGTCTCTGGCTGGACTTTGTCCGTCCGCCTGTTGAACGGAGAGGTTTACGAGGTTCAATGCGTCGTTTCGTCACATTCGCGGTTCTGATTTTCTTTGCCATCCCGTTCGGTGTCTCCATCTCCGGCTGCTCCAAGAACGTCGCCCCAACGTATTGCAACGGGCAAACCTCTGGAGTTCAGGTCGGTCAGCTGACCACGCTCGATCTGGAGCCACGCCTTACCGGCATCTCACTCAACCAGGGCGAGAAGGGTCGCATCAACTCGCCCTCCGGCAAGGATTGCCGCGGCAACTCGGCCAGCACCTCGAACGTGGTGTATGCGTCGACCAATCTCAATCTGGCCGACGTTGAACCCAGCAGCGGCAGCCTGTGCGCCGGTACCTGGAACCGCCAGACCGGCGGCGGCATCGCCGACTACACCGTCTGCACCCCGGCCACGACCAACGGCGTTGCGTACCTCACGGCCAGCGCGGAAGGTGTTGTATCGAACGCGATTCCGGTGTTCATCCACCCCGTCGTCACCAGCATCGTGCTTGGCCCGGCCTCCACCAATTGCACGACCGATCCGGCCAGCAATTGCGTCGATCTGAGCAAGGTCAGTGGCTTTGCAAGCGGCCCGATCAGCAGCGCGGCCAGCTACGACGGCACGGCCTGCCTCTCGCAGGGCCAAACTGCCCAGCTCGTCGCCCGCACCTACCAGGGAACCGGCACCGGCGCAGCAAATAACATCAGCAACCTTGTCGGCCCTCTGCAGTTCAGCGCGCAGAACGCGTCGGTCGTCACGGTGGATGCGAACGGTGTTGCTACCGCTGCACAACCGGGTTCCTCCACGATCGGCGCCAATATTTCGCAGGCATCGTCGACTGCAGGATTCTTCGCTACCTGCCCGCCGAAGACGATCGTTCTGTCCGTTCCACCCGCCACGACGGCTCCTACAGCGCCGATCTCCGTGAACCAGAACACCACGCAATCGCTCGTCGCGACGGTAACGGACACCAACGGCAAGCAGATCACGAACGTTCAACTGGAGTACGTCTCGACCAGCCCGACGACCATTCCGGCCGGCTCGAACTCAATCATTCCTACTTATCCCAGCGCGGCAGCGATCACTGCAATCTGCCAGCCGCCGATCTGCAACTCTTCGCCATTCAATGAAATAGGCCTGTTTGGCAATGGAACAGCGGTGACGTCCAATCCGGTCCAGATCACGGCGACTGGAGCGAATTTTTCGACGGTACTGTATATCGGCTCGACGCAGTCGCAGTATCTGCTTCCAGTCGACTTCACGACCACGACGCAGCTTGCGCCGGTCCGCCTACCCTACGTGCCGAACTCGATGGTTCTCTCGCAGGATCTTTCGACCATCTACATGGGCAATTCGGTTGAGATTATGTCATTCTCCACCTCGTCCAACTCGGTAACGAAGCAGGATACCTCGCTCTCCGGCACGGTGCTGAGCGTGGCGCCGGATAACTCCACCGTGATTGTTACCGATCCTGCCCGCGGCATCACCTATCTCTACCTGTCGGGCGGCGGCGTGTCCACAGAGTACGGCGGCGTCGGAACCAGCGCGCAGTGGACTCCGGACTCCCAGACCGTCTACATCACCACCACGGATGGCCGTCTGCTGGTACATTCCGCCTTCACCGGCTGGAGCTCGATCAACCTGACGAACATCGCAACCAATGTTGCGGTAACTATTCCGAATCTCGGTGTCTACCTCGGCGGCAATCCGGTTGACGTGCGGACGAACTGCCCGCAGACGACGATCACGGGCTCTGGCCTGAACCAAACCACCAGCAACGTCTTTTTCCCAGACCTCGGACCGGTCCCGGGAGTGAACGCAACTCAGCTTGCAGCTACGAATGACGGCGTTCATATTTGGGGAGCCAGCACGACGGCCTTCACGGATATCACGACAAACAAGAAGAGCGGCAACTGCGCGGTTGCATTCACGAGCAATCCCGGAACGCCGTTGTCGATTGTCGCTGCCGGTGCTTCTAAGGTCAATGGCGTACTCGCGACCTCGGATTCCGCCTTCGCAATCGTGACCTATCAGGGAACGGGCGGCGTGGTTCCTCAGTATAACGCCGCGACTGGCGTACTGACGAACGTTCCGCTGCAGAAGACTGCCAACGGTACGCCGATTGATGCAATCGCCGGAGCCATCAGCGCCGACAACAACACGGTGTACATCGGCTCGGAGGGCGACAACATCGTGCATCGTCTGGCTCGCGGCACCACAGGCTTTACAGACACGCTGACGCCGATCGTACCGGCTCTGCCGAATGCAAGTGGCAGCGGCGTGGCACGGCCTGACCTGATCGTGCAGCGTCCACGCAAGTCGACGAGCTAAGCCAATACTCGGTACAAGTAGAAAGGCCACCTCAACTGAGGTGGCCTTTCTACTTCAGGGTTGCAAGCGAGTTGCTACCCCAGTCGAGCCTTGAGCAGATCCCGCGCTACCGCATCCAGTACACCATTTAAAAAATGAATGGACTCTGGAGCGGCATACCGCCGCGCTACTTCCAGGCTCTCGTTGATGACAATCGCCGCCGGCGTCTTGGGATAGCCCAGCATCTCGGCGATACCGCAACGAAGCAGGTTGCGATCGACCACCGGCATACGCTCCAGACGCCAGTTCTGCGAGTGTTGCTCGATCAGAGCGTCAATCTCAACGTTTCGGCTGGTCGCGATGCGGTGCAGGTCCTCTGCAAAGCCGCGAGTCTCCTCGTCTACATCAGTTACTGATGCCCAGAACAGCTTGCGAACTTCATCCGGATTCTGTTTTCCGAGATCACCCTGAAACAACATCTGCATCGTCAACTCGCGTGACTTTCTCCGCGTTCCCACTATTTGCCGCCCTTCAGCTTGCGATTCAAATTGACCATCTCGATTGCAGCCGAGGCAGCTTCAAAACCTTTATTTCCAGCCTTCAATCCGGCCCGATCCAACGCCTGTTCCAGCGTCTCGCAGGTCAGTACGCCGAAGGCATGCGGCACGCCGGTATCCTGCTGCGACTGGCCGATCCCGCGCGAGACCTCGTTGTAGATGGCCTCGTAGTGTGCCGTCTCGCCGCGCAGCAAGCAGCCCAGCGTTACGATCGCATCGACTTTGCCGGCCTCGGCCATAGTTCGGGCGGCGTTGGGAATCTCCCACGCTCCCGGCACCCTGACGACCTGGATATCGGCCGTTGCGGCACCGCTGCGGCGCAGGCAGTCGAGCGCGCCCTGCAGCAGACGGTCGGTGATGACCGTATTCCAGCGCGTCGTGATGACCGCAAACTTCATGCCCTCGGCAGAGAGTTCGCCCTCAACCGCTTCCACCACGTTGTGCATGGGATTCTCCGACTGCCAGAACCCAAGCTCCAGCGAGCCGACCTGCAGCGTGAACAGGCGCGAGTTCCAGTGGGTCGCGGCGACGTCGGTCAGTTTTGCACTCTCGCCAGCCCACTTTGCGACTGCAGCGTGGATATGCTCCAACTGCGTGACTTCTACGAGGATGCGCGGTACTGCGGGCATCCGCCCCGTGACAAATTCGACGTTACCCAGGGGAGCGAGGAACGCGGCACCCTCACCCGTGGCATCCTTCCAGCCTTTGCCGGCTTCAAATCCAAGTGTGGCAAACAACTCTTTCAACCGTGCAAAATCTCCCCCGTCGAGCACGCTTTCGACGACTGTCATTCCCTTAATCATGTCTACGATTGTATCGTCATGAGCAGCCACACCCCGGAGTTTGCATGCCTGAAGCCTCGCACATCGTTCTCCCTACCTTTGAAACGCTGCTTCTCGCCTACGACGGCCCGGTCGCGACCGTCACCCTGAACCGGCCGCAGGTACTGAACGCGCTGAACTCCCAGGTGTTCACGGACCTCGAGCGCGCCATCTCGACGCTTGCGGCAGACCCCACGATCCGGGTGATCCTGCTGACCGGCGCCGGGGAAAAAGCATTTGCGGCCGGGGCTGATATCAGAGAGCTTGCTGGCACCGACGACGCCTCGGGCGAACGCCTGGCGCTGCGCGGACAGGGGATCTTCGCCCACATGGAGACCTGCGGGAAGCCCGTCATCGCCTGCGTCAACGGCTTTGCGCTTGGAGGCGGCTGCGAGTTGGCTTTGGCCTGCACGTTCCGTATTGCCAGCGAAACCGCGCGTCTGGGCCAGCCCGAAGTCAAACTCGGCCTGATTCCCGGCTACGGCGGCACCCAGCGTCTGCCGCGGCTCGTCGGGCCCGCAGCCGCTCTGCGCCTCATTCTCACGGCCGACATTATCCCGGCGGCAGAGGCCCTGCGCATCGGGTTGGTCGATGAGGTAGTGCCCGCCG
>JAYVZU010000093.1:0-2352 GCA_043783075.1 Rhodanobacteraceae bacterium | reverse complement strand
TGCCAGGTCTTTCAGCTTGAGGACACGATAACCGGAGAAGGCGAGGTAGAAGCTGAAGACGGCTACCAGTGCAAGGAACAACACCGGACGGAAGAGGGCCATCGGCAGGGCGGTTGCGGCGACGATGCCCATGGACCACAGGTAGACCATGCCCCAACGCTTGTGCTGCTTGCCGCCCTTGGCCGTGGCCAGAGCGACGGGTGCGAGGAGGAAGGACGCCGCGCCTGCCGCGATGTGGAGTCCGAGAAATACCTTCATCCAGAGTGGGTCAGGGGGGTTAATGGCGGCTCCTTGGAGGTGCGGACTGTTGGGTCGGGCTTTCAGCTCTTGGAACTTCTTTGGACCGTTACCTGGGCGTTGCCCCGGGCTGGGATGGAGCAGACCTTTGGTCCTGAATTGCCAACGGAACTAGAACTCCCACTGGAGGAGGGTGGAACCGCAGGTGAAGCCGGCGCCGAAGCTGGCGAGCAGCACCAGATCGCCCTTCTTGAGGCGGCCTTCGTCGATTGCAGTCTGCATGGCGATGGGAATGGTGCCGGCAGTGGTGTTGCCGTAGCGGTCGATGTTGATGACGACGCGGTCTTCAGGCATTCCAAGGCGTTCTGCGGTGGAGAGGATGATGCGCTTGTTGGCCTGGTGCGGGATGAAGCAGGAGAGGTCGGAGCCCTTGACGCCGTTGCGGGTCAGAACTGTTTCGGCGGCTTCGGCCATCTTGCGGACTGCAGTCTTGTAGACTGCTCCGCCATCCTGATGGACGTAGTGCATCTTTGCTGCGACGGTCTCTGCAGTCGCAGGATGGAGTGATCCGCCGCCCGGCATGTTGAGCATGCAGGCTCCGGCGCCGTCGATCTCGTGCCAGTAGTCGATCATGCCAATTTCGCCGAGTTCGCAGGGTTCGAGCAGCACCGCGCCGGCACCGTCGCCGAAGATGACGCAGGTGGCGCGGTCGGTGTAGTCGATTATGGAGCTCATCACGTCGGCACCGATGACCATGACCTTCTTGTGCGCGCCGGATTCGATGAACTTGGTGCCGACCTGCAGTGCGTAGATAAAGCCGGAGCAGGCGGCGGAGAGATCGAAACCCCAGGCCTTTTTGGCGCCGAGCTTGTCCTGTACGAGGCAGGCGGTGCCGGGAAAGAGCATGTCGGGGGTGACAGTGGCGACGATGATGAGGTCGAGTTCGTCGGGCGAGATGCCGCGCTTGGCGAGGCAGAGCTTTGCGGCTTCGACGGCGAGATCGCTGGTGGCGACGCCTTTTTCAACGATGTGGCGCTCGCGGATGCCGGTGCGTTCCTGGATCCACTGGTCATTGGTGGCGACCATTAGTTCGAGATCGTGATTGGTCAACAACTTGGGCGGCACATAAGCCCCGACGGCGGTGATCTTTGCGCGAACCGGGAGCTGGGGCTTCAACGTCAGACTCAAATCCTTCACCTCTTCAAACGATGCTTCTCAGCATACAAAACTTCGCCTAGGTATACATCTTAGGCGTTTCAACAGATACAACAATCCGCTCTCGCGGCCGTGGGTCCGTTGAATTTTGAGAGGGAGGTTGATGTGTAAAAGAAATAAGTACCGGGCGACCTACTGCGCCCGAATTTGCCCGTTACCGTTGCTTCCTTCCGGACCTGGCGGGGTTGGCGGGATTACGTCGCGTAGGACCCGGCACAGAGTTAGTCTACCATCGATGCAACGGAGAGTTCTACTTGACAGCTGAGACGGCGGCAGCGCCAGCAATACCTGAAGAAGTTGAAGCGCGCTATCGCGCTTTGTTGGCAGAGCATCAGCAAGCGTATGACAGAGGAGCGAAGGGACGCGGGACCTTGCTGCGCCTGCTGCTCGGGGTTGGTGGGGTGCTGGTTTATCTGGCATTTCAATCGCTGCATACTGCAGTTTCGCCGTGGATATTCGTGGGCGGCTTTGTCGCCTTTGTGACATTGGTTGCTATGTCGATGAATAGACAGACCAAGCTCTCGCGCAAGCAGCGGCTGCTCGGCTTCTATGATCGCGCGCTGATGCGGGTGGATGGGTCGGAGCCTCAGTCTGGCCGGACCGAGACTGAGGCGGGACAGAACCTGCGGCCCGACGGGCATTTGTACGAATACGACCTCGATCTGCTGGGGCCTGATTCTCTGTTTGGGTTGCTGGCGACAGTCCGTACGGGACCGGGGGAGCGTGGGCTGGCGAATTATCTGCTGCAAGAGGCTAGCCACGCCGAGACGTTGCGGCGGCAGGAGGCGGTGAAGGAGTTGCTGCCGCAGACCGTGTTGCGGGAAGAGATCGCGTTGCTGGGAGCGACGAAGTTCCACCAGATTTCGGGGAGCTTTTTTGATGAGTGGCTGGTGGAAGAGG